>CAKTJA010000062.1 GCA_934567115.1 uncultured Oscillospiraceae bacterium | reverse complement strand
CTCTTCCTTACCGTTACGGGGGATTTACCGCTTTCGACAGTCTCAGAGGACCGGGGCAAATTGTCCCGGTCCTCCGTTTTCTACGTTCTCAGGTTTTTCCTCGGCTTCCGCTATTTTCGCAGAAACAGGACCCCCAGCGTGTTCGGTCCGCAGTGGCAGGACACCGTGCAGCCCGCATGCGTCTCCACGATCTCCCGAAACGCGCCGAAGCGCCCGGCCTCCTCCCTCGCCGCATCCACGGCGGCGCGCTCTGCGGAGGCGTGCGTGATGAACGCAAGCCCGCCGTCAATGTCCTCACGCCCCTCGAGTCGTTCGCGCACATACTGCCGGATCGCCTTTTCGAACGAGCCACGGTACTTTTTGCAGACGGTCATCCTCCCGCCGCGCACCTCGATGCAGGGCTTGAGATGCAGCAGGTTCGCGCCGAGCGCGGCCACGGTGGAGCAGCGCCCGCCCTTGCGCATGTAATCCAGCCGGTCGATGAGAAAGCTGGCCTCCACCTTCGGCGCAAGCTCCCGAAGCCGGCGCGCGATCTCCGCGCCGTCAAGCCCCTCTTCGGCAAGCCGCGCGGCGGCGGCGACGAGCAGCCCCTGTCCGCTGCTGAGGTTTTCCGAATCGACGACGTACACATTATCAAATTCCTGCGCGGCGGCGCAGGCGTTTTGATAGCAGGACGAAAAGCAGGAGCCGATCGTGATCTGCACCACAGCGTCATACGCGCCCGCAAACTCCGAAAACACGGCGGAATAGTCATACTGGCTCACGGCGGCGGTGGAGCACAGGCTCCCCCCTCCGTCCACATGGGCGAAAATATCCTCGGGCGTAATGTCAACACCGTCGCGGAATTCCTCCTCGTCCTTTATCACGCACAGGGGCGTAATGCCGATCTCATACCGCGCCAGCAGCTCCGGCGACAGATCGCAGGTGCTGTCTGAAATGATTTTCACTCGCATCGTATTGTTTCCTTTCTGTAGATCGCGCCGCGTCCGGGCCTCACCCGGCAAGCGCGGAAAAAAGCATCACCGCAGCGCCCAGCACAACCAGGATCACGCCCGTGACCCGGTTGAGCGTCTTCGGCTCCGCGCGGTTGGCAAGCACGGCGGCGATCCTCGCCCACGCAAGCGTGAACGCCATGCACGGAATGAGTATCGCCCGGTCCGGAACGCCGCCTATCGCAAAGTGAGAGACCGCCCCGGTCAGCGCCGTAAAGGTCATGATGAAAACGCTCGTCCCCACGGCGGTCTTCAGCTCATAGCCGAGCACGGACGTCAGCATCAAAAGCATCATCATGCCGCCGCCCGCGCCGACAAAGCCGCAGATAAAGCCGATCAGACAGCCGCAGACAAGGGCGCGCGCCGCCCTCTTCCCCGCCGGGACGCTCTGCATGGATTCGCGCGTTGTCATGACCGGCCGCACAATGAACTTGACGCCCAGCAGAAAGGTCATGAACACGGAAAAGCCGCCCATGGTCGCAGACGGAACAAGGCTTGCGGCATAGCTCCCGACGACCGTAAACGTCAGCACGCCGGCCATCATGACAAGCCCGTTTCGAATATCAAGGTTCCGGTTCTTCCCATAGGTAAAGGCGGACGCGGCGCTCGCGAGCACGTCCGACGCCAGCGCGACGCCGACAGCCATATAGGGGTCCGTATTGAGAAAGACGATCAGCATCGGGCTGATCACAGCCGCAGCGCTCATCCCCGCGAAGCCGGTCCCCAGCCCCGCGCCCATCCCGGCGAGGAAGGTAACGGCAAGCGTCAGCGGCGTCATCCGATCCCTCCGTTTCCCGGCATGGCGCTCAGGTTTGCGTTCATAAGCTCTATGGTCCTGAAAAAAGCGGCCTTCATCCCCGCGTCGATATTCTCGAAAAGCCGCTCGACAAACGCCGTTTGAAGCACCCGCCCGCGCTCGATGACGGGCTGCGCCCGCTCGGTGCAGAGAAGGCGCGTTTTCCTCCTGTCGCGCTCCATCGTCTCCCGCCGAAGGTACCCGTCCCGAACGAGCCGGTCCACATTCACCGAAACAAGGTTCGCCTTCGTTCCCCGGACCTCCACAATGTCGCCGGCGGTCTCGCAGGCGGGATTGTTGGCAAGAAACATCAGAATGTCGAACGCGGTCTGCGGCAGCTTCAGCTCTCTGCAAAGAGGCTTGCAGGCCGCGCCGTACGCCTGCGCGAGCTTCGCGGCAAACTCTACGCTTATGTTCATAGCAGTCCCCCCTCCGCTCTATACTTCAAATTTATATTGTCCAAAATTGAAGTAAAATATAGCATGGCGGGGCGGGCGTGTCAAGCGTTTGTTTGCAAATGACCGCACGTTTCTCCTCTTTTCGTATTGCGTTCTTCCGCCGTTCGGTATAAAATTTCTCTGCGGACACAGTTCAGTCCGATACAGAGAAAAACGCACAAGGAGGAATTCTTATGAAGCTGGAAAAGCTCGGGCGGCTCGCCGCTCTGCCGCGTCAGGTGGTCGAACTGTCCGTTTTGCCGCAGAGCGCGCCGGACCTTTCGTGCGCCGTGCGGACGGAGGAGAGCCGCATCGCACGGAAGGCACAGGGCGCGGGGCTGAAAAAAATCTGCCTTGCCGCCGGCGGCGTGGCTGCGGTCCTTGCCGCCGTCCATCTGGCGGGGCGCTATAAGTTTTATCAGAGCGCCGTCTCCGGCGAACTGAAAAGGCAGCTTAAAACGGTCAACGAAAAGCTCGACCTTCTGTCTGAGCAGAACGAAGCGCTGCGCGCGGAGCTGAGACGGACGCGGGAGAGCGAAAAGACCGCCGGCGCGGCGCGGTGAAAGGAGCGGGAGCATGCTTTCCTTTGTCAACGACTATTCCGAGGGCGCGCATCCAAAGCTTCTCGAGCGTCTGACGGAGACGAATTTCCAAACGCTTGCCGGCTATGGCGCGGACGCCCTGTGCGAAAGCGCGAAGGAGAAGATCCGCGCCGCCATCGGCTGCGACGGGGCGGAGATCTTCTTTCTCGTCGGCGGGACGCAGACCAATCAGGTGGTGCTCGACGCGCTGCTCAAGCCCTATGAGGGCGTGATCTCCGCAGGGAGCGGACATGTAAACGTTCACGAGGCCGGCGCGATCGAGCACGGCGGACACAAGGTGCTCGCGCTCGAGCACACAGCGGGCAAGCTTTCGGCGGAGACGGTGCGCGCCTTCCTGCGCACCTTTTACGCCGACGCAAACTATGAGCACATGGTATTCCCCGGCGCGGTGTACATTTCGCACCCGACCGAGTACGGCACGCTCTATACGAAGGACGAGCTGACCGCCCTGCACGACGTCTGCGCGGAGTACCGCATCCCGCTGTTCCTCGACGGCGCGCGGCTCGGCTACGGGCTTGCCGCCGCCGGGACCGACGTTACGCTGGCCGACGTCGCCGCGCTGACCGACGTTTTTTACATCGGCGGGACCAAGGTCGGCGCGCTGTGCGGCGAGGCCGTCGTATTTCCGCATGGCGGGATGCCCGCCCATTTCCTGACCATCGTCAAGCAGCACGGCGCGCTGCTCGCCAAGGGACGGCTGCTGGGCGCGCAGTTCGACGCGCTCTTCACCGACGGGCTTTACCTCACCGCCGCCCGCGCCGCCGACGAGGCCGCAGACCGCATCCGCTCCGCGCTGCGGGAAAAGGGCTATCGCTTCTTCTGCGAAAACCCGACGAACCAGATCTTCCTCGTCCTTGAGAACGACAAGCTCCGCGAGCTGGAGCGGCACGTCGCCCTCGGCTTTATGGAGCGTTTCGACGACACGCACACCGTCATGCGCATCTGCACCTCTTGGGCGACCCGTCCGGAGGATGTGGACGCGCTGATCGCCCTGCTTTAAGGCCGCTTCGGCGGAAACGCAAAAAGCCGCGTGGAATTTTCCGTTGTGAAAATTCCACGCGGCTCCCTTTTATTGTACTTCAATGCTCCCCCGCACAGGCTCAGGTCAGCGCGGCGTAAAGCACGCCGTCGATCTCCCCCAGCGCGGCGACCACCGTTTCCGGAGACACGGCCCCGCCCGGCATCAGGGTGAACGTGCCGCAGACGGAGCCGTCCTCGCTCCCCTCCGGATCGCTGTATACCGCCAGCTCGGACAGGCCGCACCCGCTCTCGCGGACGCTGCGAATCATTCGCCCGACGACCGGTCTTGCGCGCAGCTCAAAGTACACGGCGAAGGACGGCTGCTCCTTTTTAATGTGCACGTCGACAAGGCGCAGCACATTCATCGTGATAAGGATAAACGCGTAGCACACCGTCCCGCCGGTGTAAAAGCCCGCGCCGATGGCGATGCCGATGATGGACACGGCCCACAGCCCGGCGGCGGTCGTCAACCCCTTGATCTCATGGCTCTTCGTGACAAGGATCGTACCCGCGCCGAGAAAGCCGAGCCCCGTGATCACGGACGCGGGCATGCGCACCAGATCCGTGTAGCCCAGCGACTCGCCGATATAAAGATTCGTCAGCATCACCAGCGCGGACGCGTCGGCTACGATGATGTAGGTCCGAAAGCCGGCCGCCTGCCGGTGACGCTCGCGCTCATAGCCCAGCGTGCCCGCGAAAACGGTCGTCAGCAGCAGCCGGACGGTGATGGCAAGCAGAGAAAGCGTTGAGAGCTGTTCAAAAACGGTATCCATAATTATTCTCACCCGATCAAAAAAGCCGGAGAGCCGCCTTCCGTAAGCGCCGCCCCCGCTCCGCAGACGCGCGGACCCGGACAACGCAAGGTCGGTTCTCTGATTTTACCTCGTTTATAGCATACGGGACCGGAGAAATCAAGGGGAAAATGCCGAACCGGAGCGGAGCGGCGGCAAAGGCCCGCGCTTCGACACGCGCCCAAGCGATCTGTCCGCCGCGCAAGCCGCCGTTCACAGCGCAAAAAAGCATAGGACAATTCTGATAAAATGCCTGTAAAACTGATAAGTTGGTCAAACTTTCTTGCTATTTATTCAGGCAAGCGGTAATATTTTTCCAGCCCGACGGGGCGGAGCGTTTTCCGCCGCCGTGGGTAATTTGAATTGGAGGAGATTTGCATGAAAAAACTGATCGCTTTGTCTCTGGCTCTTGTGATGGCGCTCGGTCTCGCCGCCTGCGGCGGCAAGGAGAACGTTCCCCCCGCGCCCACCGACGAGCAGCCGGGCACCGAGGAGAGCGAGCTCGTCGCCGCCGCGAAGGCCGAGGGCAAGCTCGTCGTCTACGGCTCCTGCGAGGAGGAGTACCTTGCCGCGGCCTGTGAGAATTTTGAGCGGCTGTACGGCATCGAGGTCGAGTATCAGCGTCTGTCCACCGGCGAGGTGCAGGCCAAGATCGAAGAGGAAAACGGCAACCCCTCGGCTGACGTCTGGTTCGGCGGCACGACCGACCCCTACAACGTCTGCGCGGCGGAGGGTCTGCTTGAGGCCTATCAGGCCGAGAACGCCTCCCACATCACGAAGCCCCAGTACAAGAACGCCGACGGCTACTGGTACGGCATCTACACCGGCATCCTCGGCTTCATGGTCAACACCGACGAGCTGGAGCGCATGGGGCTTGAGGCTCCTCAGGACTGGCCCGACCTGCTCAAGAGCGAGTATAAGGACCTGATCTGGCTGTCCAACTACAACACCGCCGGCACCGCCAAGCTGGTCATCAACACCATGATCCAGAAGTACGGTCACGACGAGGGCATCCAGTATCTGGTCGATCTTGACAAGAATATCGAGGTCTACACCAAGTCCGGCTCCGGCCCGAGCAAGAACGTCGGCACCGGCGAGTGCGTGATCGGCATCGGCTTCCTGCATGACGGGATCACCCAGATCCTCGACAACGGCTATGACAACATTCAGCTGATCATCCCGTCCTCCGGCACCTCCTGCGAGATCGGCGCGACCGCCATCTTCAAGGGCGCCAAGCACCCCAACGCCGCAAAGCTGTGGATCGAGTACGCCCTCTCTCCCGAGTGCGTGAACCTCGCGGCGCAGAACGGCTCCTATCAGTTCCTCGTCATTGACAACGCCACGCAGCCCGAGGCCGCCGCCCAGTTCGGTCTCGATCCGGACAACGTCATGGACTATGACTTTGACGACGCCACCGCGAACATCAAGACCTATGTGGAAGAGGTCATGACCGCGCTGGCCGCTTCCGGCGCGAACACCGGCGACGAGAGCCGCTTCCAGGTGCAGTGATCCCCCGCGCGTACAATTAAACGACCCAACCGGTTCCGACGGGGCGGCGGCCAAGGCCGCCGCCCCGTCTGCATTTTCCTCCGGATCACCGAGAAAGGAGCTTTTTATGGCACGCTCTCAAAGTGCGGCGCTGGACCGGAAAAAGCTGATGGCCGATCCCGTCATGGTCGGCACCATCGTCGTACTCATTACGTTTCTGACGCTGTTCATTCTCTATCCGCTGGCGATTTTGCTGGTGGACAGCTTCGTTGGCGACGGCAGCTTCGGCTTCGGCATCTTCAAGCGCATCTTCGCCATGCCCACCTTTACCACCGCCATCACCAACACGCTCAAGGTCGGCTTCCTCGTCGGCATTCTCTCCGCGCTGCTCGGCCTCCTGTTCGCCTATGTCGAGGTCTATGTCCGCATGGGCCGCTTTGTCGGCGGACTTTTCAAGGTCGTCTCCATGCTGCCGGTGGTCTCGCCGCCGTTCGTGCTCTCGCTGTCCATGATCATGCTTTTCGGCAAGTCGGGCATCATCACCCGCTTTCTGCTCGGCATCTACGATAACAGCGTGTACGGCTTCTGGGGCATCGCCGTCGTGCAGACGCTGACCTTCTTCCCGGTCTGCTACATGATGCTCAAGGGACTTTTGAAAAACATCGACCCTTCGCTGGAGGAGGCCGCACGCGACATGGGCGCAAGCCGCTGGCGGGTCTTCACCAGCGTGACGCTGCCGCTGCTGCTGCCGGGACTTGGCAACGCGTTTCTCGTGACGTTCATCGAGTCCATCGCGGACTTTGCCAACCCGATGCTGATCGGCGGCTCCTACGATACGCTGGCCACCACCATTTACCTTCAGATCACCGGCTCCTATGATAAGCCGGGCGCGGCCGCGATGGCGGTGGTGCTGCTGTGCATCACGCTTGCGATGTTCGCCGTGCAGAAATATTACCTCGAGCGCAAGACCGCCGCAACGCTGACCGGAAAGGCCTCGCGCGGGCGGATGCTTATTGAGGACCGAAGCGTAAAAATGCCGCTGACCATTCTGTGCGGTCTGGCCGCCGCCTTCGTGATCCTCATGTATCTCTGCGTGCCGATCGGCGCGTTCTTCCCGACCTGGGGCTATAAGTTCTTCCCGCTCACGGGGAAGTGGTTCAAGCTGATCTTCACGCGCTATCACGGCTTTCAGGCGTTCTGGGACTCGTTCCGCCTCAGCCTGATCGCGGCCCCCATCACCGCGCTTTTGAGCATGATCATCTCCTACCTCGTCGTCAAGCGCAAATTCCGGTCCAAGGGCTTTATCGAGGCGGTGTCCATGCTGGCGATGGCTGTGCCGGGAACGGTGCTCGGCGTGGGCTACATCCGCGGCTTCTCCGGCGGACTGTTCCACAAGGGTCTGCTTCAGGGGCTGTACGGCAC
>CAKTJA010000061.1 GCA_934567115.1 uncultured Oscillospiraceae bacterium | reverse complement strand
AGCCGGCACACCGGTCAGCACAAGACGTCCGCCAAGCGACTCCATGCGCTTTCTCGCCCGGAGCACTACGGCGATCCCGGACGAATCCATAAAGGAGACCCCCGAAAAATCCAGCGTCAGCGACAGCGGCAGCGCCGCGTCCAGTGAATATTCGATCTGCCGCATGGCGTCGTGTGCGCCATGGTGGTCCAGCTCTCCCCTGATCTCAAGGGTCATCTCTCTGCCCCCCGTTTTTGTCAACACTTCCATAATCGCGCCCCCTTGTCAGCCTTTCCGTGCGTTTTTCAACACCAGTATAGCCTGTCCCGACCGGGCTTTTTGTCGAATATCGGCCTCTCCCCCGCTTCTTTTTCACTTTTTATGGTTTTCGCTATGGCGTATCAAAAAAGAACGGCTTGCCGAAGCAAGTCGTTCTTTTTCGTATCAAGCCGGCTTTGCGGGCCTATTTTGTGGAGAAATGTGCGCCGAATATACGGGTAAACTGCAAAAAGCGTTCTGTCCGATCAGAACAGCAGGAGCTTTTCGGTCCGCAGGCTGATTTGCAGCGCGCCGCTCTTCCCGTGCAGCACGCCTTTCGGAAGCTCCGCGCGAAGCGGCGGCACATCGACCGGCGCTCCCTCGGGGCGCAGAAGCGCGATATCATGCTCGATATCCGTAACCACACGGCAAACGGTAAAACAAAGACTGCCGCCGACTTCGATCGCGTCATTCGGAACTGCGATCGTCGCAAACGTCTCCGGCGCGGTCTGCGGCACGGGGACCGTCAGCTTCCAATCGGGCAGATAGGCTCCGCCGTCACAGCGCTCCGCCCGGAAGAAATTCTTGCAGCCGGTCAGCCTTGCGGCGCTGACCGTCCCCGGACGGCAGATGAGCGCGTCCATTGTCGTGATCCTGCCGGTCTCCCCGTCCTCCATCACGCAGACGTTCGGACAATTCCTGCTGCACTCGCCAAGGTCGTGGCTGACCCAGAGGATCGGTCCGCGAAAGGATTCCAGCAGCTCGGACAGCTCAAGCTCAAGGTTCCACTTAAGAAAGCTGTCAAGTGCGGAAAACGGCTCGTCCAGCAGTATCGCCTGCGGCTCGGAGCACAGGATCCGTGCAAGCGCGACGCGCTGCTGCTGTCCGCCGGACAGCTGTGCAGGACGCTTTTTCTCCAGCCCGTCCAGTCGAAACATGCGAAGCTTCTCTGCAAGCAGCAGCCGCTTTTCCGCGCGCGTCCCTTCCCGAATGCCGCAAAGAATGTTCTGCTCCACCGTCATATTCGGGAAAAGCGCGTACTGCTGGAAAAGATAGCCGACCCTGCGCTGCTGCGGCGGAAGGTCGATCTCCTTCTCGCTGTCAAACAGAACGCGGTCGTTCAGCACGATCCGCCCCCGATCCGGTGTGACGATGCCGGCGATGCATTTGAGCGTCATGCTCTTTCCGCAGCCGGACGCGCCGAGCAGAGCCGTCGCTCCGTCTCCCGCTTCAAGCTGCGTGTGCAGGTGAAACGTCCCAAGACGTTTCTCGATCTCCACCGATAAACTCACAGCTTTCCCCTCCCCGCGCGGCGCGCCTTAGTCGAAAAATCGCGCCGCTCAAGCATGTTGACCGCCAGCAGCACGACTGCGGAGATCGCCATATTGACCGCCACCCATCGAAAGGCCAGCGCGTCGCTGTTCGTCTGCCAAAGCTGATAGACGGTCGTTGAGATGGTCGCGGTCTTGCCGGGCGTGTAGCCCGCGATCATGCTGGTCGCGCCGTACTCTCCAAGCGCCCGCGCAAAGGCGAGCACCGTCCCGGCCAGCACGCCCTGCCGGCAGCACGGCATGCGGATGCGCCAGAAAATATAGGTGTTCGACAGTCCAAGCGTCTGTCCCGAATATGCCAGCGTCTCATCAAACGCCTCGAACGCGCCGCGCACGGTGCGGTACATCAGCGGAAAGGTCACAACGACCGTGGCAAGGATCGCCGACCACCACGTCATCACCATTTTTACGCCGAAGTTTTCAAGCACCCACGCGCCGACGATCCGCCTCGGGCCGAACACCCGCAGCAGCATATAGCCGACCACGGTCGGCGGCAGAACGAGCGGCATGGTCAGCACAACGTCAAGCACGCCCTTTAGAAGGCGCGGAAGTTTTGCAATATAATACGCGGCAAAAATGCCGGCAAAAAATATGATCACCGTGGAAATCGCGGCGATCCGCAGCGAATTCCACAAAGGATACCAGTCCATATGTCAGCCTCCCGAATCAGGCGGTAGATGGCGGGGCGGACGCTCCGCCCCATACGGATTCGGCGTACAGGACGCAGAGAGTGCCTGTACGCCTTTTCCTGACGGCTCAGCCGATCGGGCTGAAGCCGACGCTTTCAAACACCGCAGCGGCGGCATCGCTCTTCAGGTAGTCCAGAAACGCCTGTGCGGCGGCTTCCTTCTCGCCCTTGAGCACGGCGGCGGGATAAATGACCTGGCCGCACATCTCGGCGGTGGCGCTGTCAACCACGGCCAGCCCCGCGGAGAAGGCGTCCGTCGCGTAGATGATGCCGCAGTCGGCGGACGCCTCGCTCACCTGCGCGGTCACCTCCTTGACGTTGTTGCCGTAGGTCAGCACCTTGGCCTCGGCAAGCGCGGCCTCGGCAAGCCCGTAGTAGGCAAAGATCTTCTTGGTGTACTGCCCGACGGGAACGTCGCTGTTGCCCATGGCAAGCAGCACGTCGCCGGACTTGAGAAGCTCCGCAAGCTGGTCGAAGCTCTCAACATTCTTGGGGTTTCCCTCCGGAACGGCAAGCGTGACCTTGTTCTCAAGAAGGTTCACGCGGCTTTCAGTGACAATGAGGTCAAGCCCGTTCGGGTTCTTCTCTGCGTCATCCTTCAGGCTTCCGTCCATCGCGTTCATCTGCGCGGGTGCGGCGGAGATGAACAGGTCGCAGTCCGCACCCTCACTGATCTGCGTGAGCAGCTTTCCGGAGGAGTCGAAGTTGTACGTGATCGTCACCTCGGGCGCGACCGACTTGTAATTTTCCGCGATCTCGGTCATCGTTTCCTTCATGGACGCGGCGGCAAAAACGGTCAGCTCGACCTGCTCGGCGGACGGACCGCTCTGCGAATCGTCGGGGTTCTCGGAGGGAGGAGCCTCCTTCTGACCGCAGGCGACCAGCGCAAACCCAAGGGAGAGCGCCAGAAACAGGGATAAGAGCTTTTTCATGGTTGATTTCTTCCTTTCAAAATATGATGCGACCGCTATTCTTCTTCAAGAACAGCGGTGCCTTTATAATTTCCCGCCGCGAACGGCGGGGAATTAACGGATAAGCGCATACAGGGCCGAAGGCGGCCCGGATCATTTCCCGAATGGGCAGTCGGGCCAATGGCACGGCTTGCAGCCAAGGCACAGTCCGCCCTCGCCAAGCGCAACGACGTCCTCACGCGTCACCTCGACGCCTGCGGCGATGCGCGGCAGCAGCAGATCGAAAACCGTCGCCCCCGCGTACATCACGCAGCCGGGCAGTCCCATTACGGGCATGCCGTCCTCAAAATAGGCGAGCAGAAACATCGCGCCCGGCAGCACCGGCGCGCCGTAGGTCACGATCCGCGCGCCGCTTGCGCGGACGCCGCCCGGCGTATTGTCATCCGGATCGACGCTCATGCCGCCAGTGCAGAGGATCATGTCCGGGCGCCTCTCGCGCATGGCAAGGATCGCGGCGCGCACGTTCTCCACCCCATCTCCGGACCGGACGGACGCAATCGTTTCGATCCCGTAGGCTTTCAGCTTGTCGATAACGACCGGCGTAAAGGTATCCCGAATGACGCCCTTTTTTACTTCGTTTCCGGTCGTAACGATGCAGGCGGTCTTTTTCACGAACGGCAGCAGCTCGAGCAGAGGCTCGTCCCCGGCGGCTTCCTCCGCCGCACGAAGCTTCTCTTCCTCGATCAGAAGCGGGATCACACGCATGCCTGCAAGCTTATCCCCTTTACGGACAGGTGTGTTTCCTCTGCGCGTGGCGATCATCACATCCTCCTGCGCGTTGACCGCACGAAGCCGATCGCTGCTCACACGGAAAAGGCCGTCGCACTCCGCGCAAAGCTCGATCTTGCCCTCCTTGACCTCGCTCCTCGTCATGCCGCTGTTGGCGCACAGGGCGAGAAGCCGCTCCGCCGCGTCGTTCTCATGCACCATGCCGGGCGTCATCTCGTAAATATAGAGATTCTCCTTCCCCATGCTCAGCAGAACGGGGATATCCTCCTCCGTCACGACATGCCCCTTGCGGAAGCGCGCGTCCTTGTATTCGCCCCTGATGATCTGCGTCAGATCGTGGCAGAGCACATGCCCCACCGCATCCTGTGTTTTGATAAGCTTCATTTTTTCAGCACCTCGATCTCATCCCCGGCGCGGACCCGCCCTTCTTTGATAACAACGGCAAATATGCCGTCGGTCGGCATGACGCACATCCCGGCGGAACGCCTGATCTCGCAGTCGTTGTGGCACTCCTTGCCGATCTGCGTGACCTCCAGCTCCGTCTCGCCGACGCGAAGCCGCGTGCCGACCGGCAAATGCTTCAAATCAACGCCGCGCGTATTGATATTCTCCGCAAAAACGCCGGCGTCCAGCTCGACAGCGCACCGCGAGCGCATAAGGTCCACGCTTTCGTCCGCGAGAAGGCTCACCTGCCTGTGCCAGTCGCCGGCATGCGCGTCGCCCACGATGCCGTGGCGCAGCTTCAAATCAATATACGGAACGCTGTGCTTGCGCACGCCCTTTTTTTCGCTGATGTTCACAGCGGTCACTTCTGCCATGCTTCCATTTCCTCCGCCCGGTAAACGCCGCTCTTCCCGCCTTCCTTATAGAGAAGGCGGACGTCGGTGATCGTCATGTCCCGCTGCACCGCCTTGCACATATCGTAGATCGTAAGCGCCGCAGTGCTCACGGCCGTCAGCGCCTCCATCTCCACGCCCGTCTCGCCGCAGCAGCGGACGGCACTGAAGATCCGCACCGCCTCATCCTCAAGGCGGAACGATATGTCAACGCCTGTAAGCAGCAGCGGATGGCACATCGGGATCAGCTCGCCTGTCCGCTTTGCGGCCATGATACCGGCGACCTGCGCCGCCGCAAGGACATCTCCTTTACCGATCGCGCCCTGCCTGATTTTTTCCACCGTGCTCCGCGCCATGCGGACCGTCGCCGCAGCGCGCGCCTCGCGGTGCGTCTTCGGCTTTTCGCTCACGTCCACCATGCGGGCGCGCCCCTGCTCGTTAAAATGCGTCAGCTCCACATTCTACCCCCCGATCTCATGCATCGCGCGGTGCGTCTGAGAGACCTCCGTTTCGCTTATCCGGTGCCGCTCCGGTTTGGAGGCGGCGCCCATGCGGATCGTCCGCTCCATCTCTTCTTCGCTCAGTCCGCGCAGGGAAAGCTCCGCGTCCGAGTGCAGGCAGGGCTTGAGCCTGCCGTCCGCCGTGATGCGAATGCGGCTGCATCCGCTGCAAAACGCATGGCTCATCGGTGTGATAAGGCCGACCGTCCCGGCGGCGTGCGGCAGTCGGTAGCATGCAGCAACGCCGTCTTCTCCGATCCGCTCTATCTCCGGGCATCTTTCGAGCACCGCTGCGGCCGGCACATACCTTCCCCAATCAGCGCATACGCCGATCGGCATACGTTCGATAAATCTTATCTGCCAAGGCTTTTCCCTTGTCAGCTCAACAAAATCAGCAATTTCATCGTCATTGATCCCGCCGAGCAGGACACAGTTGAGCTTCAGGCTTTCGAATCCCGCCTGCTCCGCCGCCGCAATTCCGTTCAGCACATCGGAAAGCGCTCCGCAGCGCGATATCTCGCGGAACCTTTCCGGGCGAAGCGTGTCAAGGCTGATGTTGAGCCGATCGACGCCGTTCCGGCGCAGCGCCGACGCCGTCTGCGGCAGAAGACTGCCGTTCGTCGTCAGGCACAGCTCCTCCACACCGTCAAGCTCGCGCAGCATTCCGCAGAAATCCGCCACGCCCTTGCGCACCAGCGGTTCCCCGCCGGTGACGCGAATCTTCTTTACGCCGCAGCGCACAGCGGCGGCCGCCATGTCCCGCAGCTCCTCAAACGAGCAGATCTCGTCATGTGTGCGCTTCTCCGTGCCAGCCTCCGGCATGCAGTAGCGGCACCGGTAGTTGCACCGGTCCGTTATGCTGATGCGCAGATATGAAATTGTTCTGCCGCAGCTGTCGAGCATGGTGCACCGCCGTTAATCTTTGAAATATATCATGCATTTTATCAAAACCTGTCGTCCATTGCAACGAATGATTTCGGCATTGTCGGAATATCATTCCGTATTATCGCATTCTTGACAAATACTCCGAATTTTCGGTACAATAAAAAAAATTTCATCATATCGGCGAAGGAGGATCGGAACTTATGGCGGACGGCAATACCATTCTTTCCGTGGCGAAGGCGATGGAGCTTTTGCAGCTTCTCAACGACGCGGGCGAGCCTATGACGCTGACCGCGATCAGCGCACGCGCCGGGCTTCCGCGAAGCACGGTGTTCGGGCTTTTGACGACCATGCGCGAATATGACGTTATCTCGCAAAACTCCGACGGCAGATACGCGCTCGGGCTGCGTCTTTTCGAATACGGCTGCCGCGTAAGCCGCTCGTGGAACATTTCCTCCGTCGCGCGGCCTTATATGGAGCATCTGTCGGCTGAGGTCGGCGCGTCCGTTGTGCTCTCCATCTGCGAGGGCGATCACGTCATCACACTCGATCAGGTCGTCGGCGATGGCAATCTGTGCGTCGTCTCCAACCTCGGTGCGCCGCTCCCGCTCTACTGCACCTCGCAGGGCAAGGTCTTTCTCGCCCACATGCAGGAGAGCGAAGCCGCCGGGCTGCTCGCAAGGACGCAGATGACGCAGTTCACGCCGCATACCGTTGTCAGCGCGGAGGAGCTGCTCTCCTCGCTGGCGCAGTGCCGCACCGACGGCTACGCCGTGGAAAACGGCGAGTACCGGATCGGGCTTCGCTCCGTTTCCGCGCCGATCTTCGGGAGCGGTGGAGAGCTTGCGTATACCGTCGGCGTGATCGGAATGTTCCGTTCCGTCCGCTCGGAGGAGTTTCGGAAAACCATCGAAGCCGTCACCGCCGCCGGACGCATGATCTCAAATGCGCTCGGCTATCGAGAACAGCCGTCAGTCGGCCGCCGCTGAGGGCGGCGGAGAGCACGATTTAACGCGGCGAAAAGCTCAGCCTTACCCCGCGCATACGCTTTCGAGCGAAAGGAACGGCATGGCCCGCGCCACGCCGTTCCTTTTTTGCCGGATATTTTTTCACCAAACAGGGCCTACCTCCCCAAAACGCAATTTACTGTAAGTACAGGCCGGTTGCAGACGCGCTCTCAAAGCAGCAGACCGCCGAGCCGATAGGCAATGAACGCGGCGATCCACGCGACCATGCACTGCATCAGCACCACAAGCGCGGTCTTCCCGGCAGAGCCAAGCTCGCGCCTGATGGTCGCGACCGCCGCGACGCAGGGCGTGTAGAGCAGCGTAAACACCAGAAAGCTTACGGCGGAGCGGGTCGTAAACAGCGCGGATACCGCCGTTCCGCCGAGAAGCACCTCA
>CAKTJA010000060.1 GCA_934567115.1 uncultured Oscillospiraceae bacterium | reverse complement strand
TCCTCGCGCTTTTCATTGGCACGGCTCAGCTGGCTCAGGCACAGCACGGGCACCTGCAGCTCCTTGGCCATGATCTTGAGCATGCGCGAGATATCGCTCACCGCCTGCTGGCGGTTCTCGCCGCTGTAGCCCCTTCCGCCGGCGGAGGTCATCAGCTGCAAATAGTCGATGACGACCAGGCCAAGCTCCTCGACCCGGCGGCACTTCGCGTTCATGTCCGCCACCGTGAGCAGCGGATTGTCGTCGATGCGGATGTCGGTGCGGCTGAGGGTGGACGCGGCCTCGGCGATCTTCACCCAGTCGCTCTCGCGCAGATTTCCGGAGATCAGCCGTCCGTTTTCCACCAGCGCCTCGTTCGAAAGGATGCGCGTGACCAGCTGCTCCTTCGACATTTCCAGCGAAAAGACCGCGACCGCCTTGCCGCTCGACTTCGCGACGCTTGAGGCGATGTTGAGCGCAAGGCTCGTCTTACCCATGCCGGGACGCGCGGCGAGCAGCACAAGGTCGGACTTGTTCAGCCCGTTGATCTTATCGTCGATCGCGCTCAGCCCTGTGGAAAGCCCCGGCAGCGTCTTCCCGCCGGCGGCGGACAGCTCCGCCAGATGGTCGAGGACCCCCTGAAGCACGGTGCCGATCGGCTCCATATTCTGCGCGCTGCGCCCCCGGCGCACGGCGTAGATCTTCTGCTCCGCCGCGTCGAGCACCGCAGACGCGTCGCCCGTCCCATCCTGCACCATGCCCGTGATTTCGCCCGCAGCGGTCGCCACCGCGCGCAGCAGCGCCTTATCGCGCACAATGTCCACATACTCCAGCACGTTTGCGGAGGTCGGCGTCACCTCCATAAGCTGCACAAGGTAGCTGCGCGTGGTGTTCTCGTCGTAGGTGCCGTTCCGCTCCATCTCCCCGGCGACGGTCACGCCGTCGATGGGGCGGGAGTAGAGGAACATGGAGTAGATGGTCTCAAAGATCTCGCGGTTCTGGCGCAGATAAAAGTCGTCGGGACGCAGCTTTTCCATCACGTCCTTCACGCAGTTTGCATCGATCAGCATCGAGCCGAGCACCGCCTGCTCCGCCTCAAGCGAGTGCGGCATCCGGCGGTAGAGCAGTTCGTCCATCGCGCGTCCCCCTTCCTCGCGTCGTTCCGCTTATTCCTCTATCACCGAAACGGTAAATTTCCCGCTGACCTCGTATCCCAGCTTCGCCCGGACCTCATAGTCTCCGAACGCCTTGATCGGCTCGTCAAGCACGATCTTCTGCTTGGCGACGTCAAGCCCGAACTGCTCGGCCAGCGCCTCGGAGATCTCCTTGCCGGTGACGGCGCCGAAAAGCTTTCCGTTCGCGCCGCCCTTCGCCGCAAGCTTCACCGTGCAGCCGCGAAGCTTATCCGCCGTTTCCACGGCGGCGGCGCGGTTGGCGGCCTCCTCGGCGCGGCGCGCCTTTTCCTTCAGATTCATCGTATTGATCGCGTCGGTCGTGGCCGGGACGGCAAGCTTGCGCGGCAGCAGAAAATTGCGGGCATAGCCCTCCGCCGCCTCGATCATCTGTCCCTTCTTCCCCTGACCTCTCACGTCCTGCTGCAAAATGACCTTCATTGCAATATCCTCCTCATCGTTGGTTTTTTCTATCCCTCTAAATAAGCGTCGATGGCGGCGATCAGCTGCCCCCGCACGGCGTCCACGTCCGCGTCCGGGATCTGTCCGCCGGCAGTGGTGGAATTTCCTCCGCCGCCGAGCTTTTCCATAATGATCTGCACATTGATCTCGCCAAGTGAGCGCGCCGAAAGGTTCACCCCCGTGCCGTGCCGGAAGAGCACGAACGACGCGCACACGCCCCGCAGCGTCAGCAGCTCGTCGGCGGCCTTGGCGGCGGTCACGCGGTCGATCTCCTCCTCCACCGCCGCAATGGCGATGTCCTCGCGGTACATCTCAGCATGCCGAATGATCTCGTACCGCTCAATCATGCCGGCAAGATCGCTTTGAAACAGGCGCTGCACATCCGCCGTGTCCGCACCCGCGCGGCGCAGCAGCGCGGCGGCCTCGAAGGTGCGTCCGCCGGTGCGCATGGTGAAATTCTTCGTGTCAAGCACAATGCCCGCAAGCAGCGCCTCCGCCTCCGCGCGAAGCAGATCGCTCGGCTCGGCAAGGTATTGCAGCAGCTCGCTGACAAGCTCCGAGGCCGAGGACGCGTACGGCTCGTGGAAGTTGAGCGCGGCGGACTCGATATAGCTGGCGGCGCGGCGGTGGTGGTCGATCACGGCCACGCGGTTGCATGCGTCAAGCAGCTGCTCGGACTCCACAAAGTCCGGCCGGTTGGTGTCCACCACGACGAGCAGTGCGCCGGGCTGCGCCTTGATGAACGCCTCGTTCCCGCTGATAAAAGCGTCCTTATACTCCGGCAGAGCCGCAAGGCGCTTGAGCACCGCGCCGGCGGCGTTGTCCTCAAGGTCGATGACGATCTGCGCCTTTTTCCCGCGCTTTCTCGCGATGCAGCAAATGCCCGCCGCCGCGCCGACGGAGTCCATGTCGGCGTGCCTGTGACCCATGACAAAGATCTGGCTCGCGTCCGAGATCAGCTCGCCGAGGGCGTTCGCCATCACGCGGGACTTGACCTTCGTGCGCTTTTCGGTGGACTTGGTCTTGCCCCCGTAAAACTCGAAATCGAGCCGGTTGCGCACGACCACCTGATCGCCGCCGCGCGAGAGCGCCATCTCGATAGACAGCCCCGCGTTTTTAAACAGCGCCTCATAGCTTTCCGCGTCCTTGCCGACGCCGATGGAAAGCGTCGCGGCAACGCCGTCCTCCGTCACGACCGAGCGGACCGCGTCAAGCACGCTGAACTTCCCCTCCACCAGCGTGCCGTAGTCCTTCTCGGTAAGGATCAGCAGATAGCGGTTCCTGTCGTATTTGCACAGAAGGCCCTGCGTCCCGCCGACCCATGCGCTGATCTTCTCGTCGATCTGCGCCAGCACGGACGAACGCGCGCCCTCGGTACCGGCCTTCATCAGCTCCTCATAGTTGTCAAGTATCAAAACCGCGACGATGGGGCGGCTCTCCTCGCTCTGCTTCCTCAGCTGATCCTGCTCGGTAATGTCCATCCAGTAGGTCAGCGCCAGCAGACCGCGCGCGCCCCCTCTCCCGGTCGGGTGGGTCAGGCTTCCGAACACGCGGAAATGCCGTCCGTTTATCTCCACCGTCTCCGGACATTCGCTGCGCCCCTCCAGAAGCCACTGCGCGGAAAAGGCGGGCAGCGCGTCCTCAAGCCGGTTTTCAAACGGGTTCTCCTTCATGCCGGTCAGATTCGCAAAGCTCTCGTTGCTCCAGAGCACCTCCTGCGTGTCGGGGCGAAACACCATCATCGCGAACGGCGCGGAGAGCATGGAGGATTTCCCCGCGCTCGCCACATCGTCGGTCATATCCTCGATGTAGCGCTGGATCCCCTCGCGCCGTTTGCGCGCCGTGCGCTGGAAGTAAACATAGAGCAGCGCCATCACAACGCACTCCGCCGCGCCGAGCCGCAGATCGACCCACAGCGCGGCAACGCAAAACAGCGCGGCGACGAGAAAATACAGCCGCATGTTCGGCTCCGTCAGCTTGTTGAGCTTTTTGCTCATGACCTCTCCTCACTTTCGGCTGCGGCGCTGGGCGCAGACAGACTGAAATGCAGCGGAAGCGGTATCCGCATCATGGATATAGATATGGTATTATAGCACACCATGCGGCGGCGGCACAATAGGAACTTGCTTTTCCCCGCCATAATTTTTGCCGTCGGCGGCCGCTGCGGAAAAAAAGAGTATACATTTTCCGTTTTCCGTGGTATAATAATTACAAAGCAATTATTATCCATTGATTCCAGCCGCTTTTCTCGTCCGCCGCGCGGACAACCGAAAAGCACGGCGGATATGCCGTTCCGCCGGCGCTTCACGGCATAATAATTGCAGGGCAGTTATTATACTTCACCTTCAGCCCGCCTCCCCGCCTCGGCGGAAGGACGGGCGATGCGAAGGACGGTCCCTTCCGTCCGCGCGCCCGACGCGGCAGCCGCCCGACAGGGGCCGTACGCGTTTTTCCATGTTCTGAGCCGCCCGTGTGCGGTTTCATATAGAGCACAAGTCCATAGGAGGATCAACATGGCGCCGAACGCGCGGACGCTTCGCGGAACAGGGTGAAGCACGACGCGCGGACGCCGCTGTTTTCGTGCGGTCATTTCCGTATCCGAAGGACTTTGCTCCCCGATTCTGCGCTTATGCGCCCATCTGTATTAAGGAGTGAATTTAATTTGGCGGAAAACCTGAAAATCATCCCCCTCGGCGGTCTGAACGAGATCGGCAAGAACATGACCGTATATGAGTACGGCGGAGAGATCGTCATTGTCGACTGCGGCATGGCCTTCCCCGGCGACGATATGTACGGCATAGACCTTGTCATCCCGGACGTAAGCTATCTGATCAAGCACAAGAACCGCATTCGCGGCCTTTTCATCACGCACGGTCACGAGGACCACATCGGCGCCATTCCCTACGTTCTCAAGCAGGTCAACATGCCGATCTACTGCACGCGCCTGACGGCGGGCCTGATCCGTCTCAAGCTGGAGGAGCACGGCCTTTTGAAATCGACGAAGATCGTCACGGTCGAAAGCGGCATGACCGTCAAGGCCGGCAAGTTCAGCGTCGAGTTTATCCACGTCAACCACTCGATCGCCGACAGCGTCGCCTTCGCCATCCACACCGGCCTCGGCGTCGTGGTGCACACCGGCGACTTCAAGATCGACTCGACGCCCATTGACGGCGAGGTGATCGACCTCGCCCGGCTTGGCGAGCTTGGCAAGCAGGGCGTTCTGGCGCTGCTCGCGGACTCGACCAATGTCGAGCGGCCCGGCTTCACCATGAGCGAGCGCACGGTCGGCAAGACCTTCGAGCGGCTGTTCGCCGGCTGCAAGCAGCGCATCATCGTCACGACCTTCGCCTCAAACGTCCACCGCATCCAGCAGGTCGTGGACGCGGCCGCGGCGGTCGGGCGCAAGGTGGCCGTTTCCGGCCGCAGCATGGAAAACGTAACGAAGGTCGCCGTGGACCTCGGCTATATGAAGCTGCCGAAAAACACGGTGACCGACCTAAACAAGCTCAAGTCCCTGCCGCTTGAAAAGCAGGTCATCGTCACCACCGGCTCTCAGGGCGAGGAAATGAGCGCGCTTTACCGCATGGCCTTTTCCCAGCACAAGCAGATCGAGGTCGGCCCCGGCGACCGGGTGATCATCTCAGCCTCGGCCATTCCCGGGAACGAGAACACCGTCTCGCGCGTCATCAACGAGCTGTTCCGCAAGGGCGTCGAGGTCATTTACGACCGGGCGGACATGCTCCACGTCTCCGGTCACGCCTGTCAGGAGGAGCTGAAGATCATCCACGCGCTGACCCGGCCCAAGTATTTTATCCCCGTCCACGGCGAGCAGCGCATGCTCCAGATCCACAAGGATCTTGCCATGTCGATGGGCATGGACCGCAAAAATATCGCCATCTGCGAGAATGGCGACGCGGTTGAGATCACCGCGCGGACGATGAAGTTCATGCCCTCGGTCGCCAACGCGGGCGAGGTGTTTGTGGACGGCAGCGGCGTGGGCGACGTCGGCGCGGTGGTGCTGCGCGACCGCAAGCATCTTGCCGAGGACGGCATGGTCGTGGTCGTGCTGCCCGTTTCCGCGCACGACGGCTATATGCTCTCCGAGCCGGAGATCATCACGCGCGGCTTTATCTATGTGAAGGAATCGGAGGAGCTGATGAACGAGCTGAAAACCGTGGTCATGACCGCGGCGGACAGCGTGCTCGGCCGCCGCAGCCGCGACCTTGGCGAGCTAAAGGGCGCGATCAAATCCGGCGTGAGCAACTACCTGTTCAAAACCACCAGACGCAGCCCGATGATCATTCCCGTCATCACAAAGCTGTAGGCGTGTCCGCGCTTTCTGGACCGCACGGTCCTTTCGATCCTCCCGGTGCGGAAAAGCCGCAAAAATCTCTTGCTTTTTGTCCGCCCCTATGCTATTATTACAAAATGTGAAACAAGCGCACTCTGCGTTTACTACGGATCGGAGGTCTCCTGTTATGGAACTGTTCATTACCATTCTTCAGCTTTTATGCGGTCTGTTCGTGATCGCCATCGTCCTCTTTCAAAGCGGCAAGTCTGCCGGCCTGAGCGGTGCGATCGGCGGCGTGGCGGACTCCTTCATGGCCCGCAACAAGGCCCGCAGCGTGGACGCCAAGCTTGCCCGCGCGACCAAGTGGGTGGGCGCCGCGTTTATCATTCTCACGCTCATCCTCAACATGCTTTGATTTTTCCAACCGCATACTTTGATAAAAGGGCTGAAGCAATGCTTCAGCCCTTTTTGTTTTCCCCGTCCTAGTCGATTTTCTTGACCTGATCGGGCCGAATATACAGCACGCCAAGCTCCGGCTCCACACCCTTGCGCGCAAACAGCTCCTCCAGCGTAACGAAGCGGTAGCCCTGCGGTGCAAGCGCGTCGATCGCCCGCAGAGCCGCCTCAACGCTTGTGGAGTACGGGTCATGGAGCAGAATAATGTCTCCGTCCCTCGCGTTGGAGATAATGTCCTCCGCAACGGCGTCGGCGTCCAGCTTCCGCCAGTCCTCCGTGTCCAGCGACCAGTAGACCATCGGCGTTTCGATCTTTTCGGCGGTCTGCGGCGCAAGGAAGCCCCACGGCGGACGCAGCCAGTAAACGCCGTCGCCCAGCAGCCCACGCAGCGTTTCGTCCGTCCGCGCGATCTCGTGCAGGCGCTCCGACACGTCGCCCCGGCTGAGGTCCATGTGCGTATAGGTGTGACTGCCGACCTGATGCCCCTCGTCGCGCATGCGGCGCACCGTGTCCTCCATCGCCCCGATCTGCTCGCCGATGAGGAAAAAGGTCGCCTTCGCTCCGCGTTCGGCAAGTCCGTCAAGCAGAAGCTCCGTCGTCCCCGGCCACGGCCCGTCGTCAAAGGTCAGCGCGATATATTTTTCCGTCTCCTCACCCTGCGGCATCGGCTCAAGCTGCGTTGCGTCAACCGTCACCGACCGTTCCGGCTGCATCAGCAGCAGCGCGAGCAGCGGCAGTGCGAGCAGACTGGCAAGCGCTTTCTTCGATCTCATCGCCCCACCTCCCTCTGCACAGGGTATGCCGGGATGGTGCGCCGTATGCCGCGCGGCCCGTTTCCGACGGAAACTCCGCAAGCCGGGAACAGAGCCTTTTTCCCTACGCCGCCCACGCTTTTTTGCAGGACGGCAGATGCGTTCGCATTCTCTCCCCCGCGCCGCGCCTCCCCGAACGACAAAAAGCCCTTTTGTACGGCTTCGCGATCTGCCATACAAAAGGGCTTTTCTTTTTCTGAAAGACTTTCGCTTAGACCAGCTCGATGACAGCGGTCTCGGCAGCGTCGCCGCGGCGAACGCCGGTGCGGACGATGCGGGTATAGCCGCCGTTACGCTCAGCATAAGCGGGAGCCAGCTCCTTAAAGGTCTTCTTGCAGACGTCTTCACGGGTGATGAACGCCATCGCCTGACGATAAGCCGCCAGATCGCCCTTCTTGCCGAGGGTGATCATCTTCTCAGCCAGGGGCTTGATCTC
>CAKTJA010000059.1 GCA_934567115.1 uncultured Oscillospiraceae bacterium | reverse complement strand
TCTCGTCCGCCGTGCGGACAACCGAAAAGCACGGCGGATATACCATTCCGCTGGCGCTTCATGGTATAATAATTGCGAAGCAATTATTATACTTTGATCTCAGCCGCTTTTCTCGTCCGCCATGTGGACAACCGAAAAGCACGGCGGATATACCATTCCGCTGGCGCTTCATGGTATGATAGGAAAAACGACAGGGGGGATACCATGAAAAGATTTGGTCAGGTCCTGCTTTATCTTCTTCCGATCATTCTGCTCGCATGCTTCGTCTATTCCTATTTCCACATTTCGGGCGGCGAGATCGACGGCGTTTCCGACATCGGCCCAGACTGCACTGTGACGGTGCGGAAATCCCTTTTCATGTGGGATACCACGCTGGAGCAATACACTCTCACGCCCGAGGGCGCGGACGCGCTGCGGGAGCTGCTGCTCGACGGCTCGTATACGCGCGTGCTGTCCCGCGTCGTTTCCTCCGACACCCACGAGCAGTACGACCTGCGCGTCAGCTTTCCCGATGGGCGCGACCCGCTGGTCATCACCGTGCTCTGGGGAGAATATCTCTCTGCGGCCGGCCGGTTCGACGGTAGGCAGCTGAAGATCAACGCGCCCGATTTCGAGGAGCGGCTGGAGGCTATCCTTAACGCGCCGGCGCTCTCGGTCCCGGGAATACAAAAATAAGCTCAGCCGCGGCGCGCCGTCAAAAAAGACTTGCGTGCCGCGGCCTTTTTGCGCATAATAGGAGCAGAAATTTTTCCTGTGGAGGTAATTGCCATGAGCAGACCCGTTCCCAAGCGCGGCGAGGTCCCGGCGGAATTTACATGGGACCTTTCCGATATTTTTGAAAACGACGATGCGTGGTTTGCCGAGTACGGGGAGCTTGCCCCCTATGCGGAGAAGCTTGCCGCGTACCGAGACCGGCTCGGCGAGAGCGCGGAGACGCTGCTCGCCTACTTCCGCCTTGACGATGAGCTGAGCGTCCGCCTCGGTCGTCTGTGCGGCTACGCGGGCTGCCGCGCGGACGAGGACGCCGCGAACGCGTTCTGTCAGGACATGCGGGGCAAGGCGACCAGCATGGCTGTCGCGCTCTCCGGCGCTGGGGCCTTTGCCGCAAGCGAGCTTGCGCGGCTTCCGGGCGCGCTGCTTGACCGCTTTTACGCCGAGTGTCCTCCGCTGGAGACCTACCGCCGTGTGATCGACCGGCTCCGCCGCCGCGCGGAGCACATCCTTTCGCCCGAGTGTGAGAAGCTGCTTGCCGCCGCCGGCGAGATGGCGGATGGTCCGGACGCGGTCTTCAGCGCGTTCCACAACGCGGACCTCCGCTTTCCCGACGCGGTTGACGGCGGCGGCGGGACGCATACGCTGACGGACGCGACCTTTGTTCCGCTGCTTCAAAGCGGAGACCGTGCGCTGCGCCGCAGCGCCTTTGAGACCTACTACGCCACGCTCGGCGGCTATCGCAACACGCTTGCGGCTACGCTTGACGCACAGTTCCGCCAGCTGCGCTTTTTCGCGGACGCGCGCCGGTATCCCTCGACGCTTGCGGCGGCGCTTGACGCGACGGAGGTCCCGCCCTCCGTGTACGACAGCCTGATCGAGAGCGTACACGCAAATCTTGACGCGATGTACCGCTATGTCGGGCTGCGCAGACGGCTGCTCGGCGTGGACGAGCTGCACATGTACGACGTGTACGCGCCGGTCGTTCCGCACGCGGCGAGGGAGATCGGCTTCGAACAGGCGAAGGAGACGGTGCTCGACGCGCTCGGCGTGCTCGGCGACGATTATACCGCTCTGCTGCGCGAGGGCTTCGAGCACCGCTGGATCGACGTTTACCCCAACGTCGGCAAGCGGAGCGGCGCATACTCCTCCGGCTCCGCGCGGCCGCATCCCTACGTGCTGCTCAACCAGACCGACGATCTTGACAGCCAGTTCACGCTGGCACATGAGATGGGCCACGCGCTGCACAGCTGCCTGAGCCACAGGGCGCAGCCCGTGTGTACGGGGGACTATGTGATCTTCGTCGCCGAGGTCGCCTCCACCTGCAACGAGGTGCTGCTCATGCGCCACCTGCTCGGCAGGACGGAGGATCGGCGGGAGCGCGCCTATCTCATCAACCATTTCCTTGACCAGTTCAAGGGAACGGTCTACCGCCAGACGATGTTCGCCGAGTTCGAGCGCGAGCTGGGACGCATGGCGGAGCGCGGCGAGACGCTGACCGCCGACGCGCTGAGTGAGAAATATCTTGCGCTCAACCGCCTTTACTTCGGCCCGGACATGGTCAGCGACCCGCAGATCGCGCTGGAGTGGGCGCGGATCCCGCATTTTTACTACAACTACTATGTGTTCCAGTATGCGACCGGGTTTTCCGCTGCGGTCGCGCTCGCGGACCGCATCCTGCGCGAGGGGGAGAGCGCCGTCGCGGAGTATAAGCGCTTCCTCTCCGGAGGGTGCAGCGCCGACCCGATCTCGCTTCTAAAGCTTGCCGGCGTCGATATGAGCACCCCCGCGCCCGTCAACGCGGCGCTCTCCGCATTCGGCGCTCTGGTTGACGAGCTTGACGCTCTGCTGCGCTGACGCGTCCGGCTCCGCGCTCCGCTCCCCGCCGGAGGGACAGAGTGCCCACAGTCCGCCGATGGTCTCCATCGCTGTGCCGAGCTGCGTGATCAAAAGCGCGAGACGGGAATATTCCTCCGCGCTCAGGCACTGCGCCAGCGCGACCGCCAGCGCCTGAACCGCGCTTGAAAGCTCGCAGGCGTTCAAGGCTTCACCCCCGTATTTCCGCCGCATCCGCCCGGGGAGGACGCGTCCGTCTCAGCCCGCGCTCAGGCGCCGCTGCCGGGGCACTGCTTCCCCGTGTGGTCGATGTAGGTTTCGTCGCAGGTGAGCAGGATGCGAGAGATCGGCACAAGCTCGTAGCCCTCGCCGAGCAGGTAGTCGAGAATGGCCGGCAGAGCCTCGGGCGTGTGCTCGCCCGCGTTGTGGAACAGGACGATCGAGCCGTTTGTCACCTTCGACGTTACGCGCTTCGTGATCTCGGCGGCGGAGATGCCCTTCCAGTCGAGGGAATCCACGTCCCATTGGATCGGCTCCATCCCGATCGAGCGGATGGCGGAGATCACATGGTCGTCGTATTCGCCGAAGGGACAGCGGATAAGCGTCGGACGCACGCCGGTGAGCGCCTCGATCTTATCGTTGCAGGTATTGACGTCGGCGATGATCTTGTCGGCGGTCAGCGAGTTGTAGTGGTCGTGCGCGTTGGAGTGGTTCATCAGCTCGTTGCCGCTTTCGACGATGGCCTTCGCCTGCTCGGGATACTGGTCCGCCCAGTTGCCGACCACGAAGAACGTGGCGGTCACGCCGTAATCGGCAAGCACGTCGAGGATCTTCTGCGTGTTGTCCGCGCCCCACGCCGCGTCGAAGGAGATGCTGCATACCTTCTGGTCGCGCTCGACGCAGTAGATGGGCAGCTGGCGCGTGGCAACCGACGCGCGCACGGCGGCGGGAAAGTTTACCGCGCCGAAGATGGCGAGCGCGACGGCCAGCGCCGCGCCGAGGGCCAGAGTTCTGCGGCGCAGCACGAGGAAGCGGGGCTTGGCGGCTGTGCGGCGGTCCGGCTTTCCTTTGAGATGAAAGTGAAAAAGCATCGGCATATCCTCCCCATATCTGTTTTGGTAGAGGGTATGCGGGCGCTTCGCATATCATGCCAGTAGGCGAGGCGTTTCCATATTTTAGAAAATATTTAGGCACAAAAGAGAAAATACATGCTATGATGAAAGCAGCCGCCCGGAAGACGATCGTCCGACTCTGCGGACGAAGCCGCGCGGCTGAAGGAGGCGTCCCATGACCCATGGAGTATATTTGATCAACGACCCCGCTCAGGCGGAGGCCTTTTCCGGGCTGATCCTGCCCGAGGTGCTGCCCCGGATGGGGGAGCCGCCCGTCTTTCTGGTCGGCGCGGTGGACGGCAGCGCGCCCGTCGGCGCGGCTGTGATGGAGCTGGAGCCGAACCGCGCCCGGCTGCTCAGCATCGCCGCGGCTGCGGACCGCCGCCGGCGCGGCGTCGGAAGCGCGCTGCTGCGGCAGTGCGTGCGGGCGCTGCGGCGCACCTCCATACAGACGCTCTACGCCGTCCTTGCGCCGGAGGAGACGGAGGCTGCGGCGCTCTTTGCCGCGTTCGGCATGGAGCCGTCCGAGGCCGGGGCGCACTATCGGTTTACGCTGGGCAGCGCGGCGGCGCAGGAGACGCTGCGCGCTCCCTCGCACAGGACCGTACCTCTCGGCGAGGTCCCGAACGGGCTTTTCCGGGAGTACATACGCGGCGCTTTTCCCTCCGACCCCTCGCAGGGCGCGCGGAGGAACTTCGATCCCGAGATCAGCCGGGTCCTTATGGAGGACGGGCGGATCGCCGCCTGTCTGCTGGCGGAGCGCGGAGAGGGCGTTTCGATCGGCTGGTTCGCCTCAAGGAGCCGGGATAAGCTCGCGCCGCTCCACCTGCTGCGCGGTGCGCTGGCGGCGGCGACGGCGGCGCTTCCGGAGGAGACGGCCGTGACCTTTACCACTTACGAGCCGTCGATCGTCAGGCTGACCGACAAGCTGATCGGGGACGCTGAAAAGCTTCCCATTCAAAGCTGGGAGCTGGCAGGAAGCCGGTTCCGCATTACCGACACTACGCCTGCGGGCTGGGAGGAGAATGACAATGCCGAAAACTGAACAGGAAAATCAGATGGCCGTGCAGCAGCCGGTTCATGAGAACCGCGAGCTTCAGGAGGAGCGGCGCGAGCAGCAGGAACAGCAGCTGAATCAGCCGGTGCAGAACCCGCTTGAGCAGCAGCCGCAGGATCAGCTGGAGCAGGATATCCACATCCTGCGGGGCGAAGAATTTGTGGAGCTGAACGTGCCGCTGGCGCACGCCGACCCGGTGTTCGGCCAGTGGAGCAGCATCAACCGCCAGCGGGACCGGCAGAAGATCCGGGAGAGCGCGCGGAAGTCCGCCCGCAAGGAGGCCGCGGCGGAACAGGCGCAGGAGGATGAGCGGCGCATTTCAAAGCTCCGGGGGCGCATCTCCGCATTCTCCGGAAACAACGGCATAGCGTCTGACATGCTGCTCGTGCGCACCATGCTGGATCTGGAGGCCGGCTGCTATCAGGGGCTCAAGCCGCGTCAGGACGTTACCGGTCATACGCGGCGCAGGAACGAAAAACGGTATTCCAACGCGGGCGAGGGCAATTCCTTTGCGCGCAGCGCGGCTGAGGAGGACGTGGCAAATCTGGTGAGCAACCTTCGCCGGGATATCTGTCTGGACGGGGACGAAACGTATCCGGAGTCTATGCAGGAGTACGCCGACGCGTTTTACTTCACAAACAAATACGGGAACGAGGTCGCCAAGGAAAAGACCATCGCGCTCAACCGGGAAAAGAAGAACGGTACGATCACGGACGAGGAGTACAAGGCGAGGGGGATCGAGATCAAAAAGCAGGAGCAGTTCATCATGATCCAGAAGTCCTACGCCTCCAACTTCGCGCCCACGATGTGGGTGAAGGCGCGGGACCTCCGGGCGCGCAGACTGGCCCGGCAGCAGATCATGGACGAGGGAAACTCCGCCTATCACCAGAGGATGATCGCCATTCTCGACAGGGAGATCGCCGATCTGGACGCGCAGTACGAGGGGTACATGGAGATGCTGCGCACCTTTAATGATACGCTGGATACGCCGCGCGGGCATATGCAGCATGAGAAGCAGATCGAGCTGGCGCGGCTGAGAAGGGAACTGAAGGCCGCCAAGCCGGAGAAGCAGAAAGAGCTGGAAAAGCAAGGCCGGAAGATCTTTGAGGATTATACCTATGCCGGTCCGCTGGACGAAGGAAGGCAGATCGTTATAGAGTGACCATCGACGGAGGACCGCCGGCGGGATGCTGAGAGGCGTTCCGCCGGCGCGGCCTTTTCCGCTGCGGACGAAGAAAGAAAATACTTGAATCTCCTCCCGCTTCTGCGGTATACTGAAAGAAATGGGACCGCCTGACCGGCGGAGTCGTGAAAACGGACGCGGGGGGATAGGCTTTGAAAAAATGCATCGTGATCTCGGATTCCTTTAAAGGCTCCCTGTCGAGCGGAAGCATCTGCGCCATCGCGCGCGAGCGGATCCCGGCGGTTTTTCCGGAGTGCGAGGTCGCCGCGCTGTGCGTGGCGGACGGCGGAGAGGGAACGGCGGAGTGCTTTCTGGAATCCTGCGGGGGCAGGCGCGTCCGGGTCGAGGGCGTGCGGAACCCCTATGGGGAGAGCATTTCCGCGTCCTACGGCGTTCTGCCGGACGGAACGGCGGTGATCGAAACGGCGGCGGCCGCAGGGCTTCCGCTGGTCGCGGGGCGAAAGAACCCGGCGGTCACAACGACCTTCGGCGTGGGGCAGCTCATCGCGCACGCCGTTTCGCACGGCGCGCGGCGCGTGGTTTTGGGGCTGGGCGGAAGCGCGACGAACGACGGCGGCTGCGGCGCGGCGGCTGCGCTCGGCGTCCGTTTCTCCGACACGGAGGGGAGGGAGTTCCTTCCGGTCGGCGCCACGCTGGAGCGGATCGCGGAGATCGACGTATCCGCCGCGCGGGAGCGGCTTGCGGGGGTGGAGCTTCTCGCCATGTGCGACATCGACAATCCGATGCACGGGGCGAACGGCGCGGCCTTTGTTTTCGCGCCGCAGAAGGGTGCGGACGCGGAGCTGACCCGCGAGCTGGACCGTCAGCTGCGCGCGCTGGACGAGCGGATCGTCCGCTCGCTGGGAGTGCGTGTCGCGCAGATGCCGGGCGCGGGCGCGGCGGGTGCGCTGGGCGCGGGCTGCGCCGCGTTTCTCGGCGCGTCGCTGCGCAGAGGGGTCGAGATCGTGCTTGACGTGGTCGGCTTTGACGCGCTGCTCGACGGGGCGGACGCGGTGATCACCGGCGAGGGACGCATCGACGCGCAGAGCATGCACGGGAAGGTCGTCGGCGGCGTGGCGCGCCGCGCGCGGAGGAAGGGCGTGCCCGTTTTCGCCATCGTCGGCGATGTGGCGGACGACGCTTACGGCGCTTACGACGAGGGCGTGAGCGCGATTTTCAGCATCAATCGGCTGGCGATCCCGCGCGAGGAGGCGAAGGCCCGCAGCCGCGCCGATTACGTGCATACGCTGGACGATTTTCTCCGCTGCATCCGCGCGGCGGAGCGATTTCAGAAGTAACGGGAGGAAATTTTATGCGTATCGCGGTGCCTGTTGAGGGGAGCGGAGTCAGCGCCAGTCTGGCGGCGTGCGACGGCTTCCGGTTTTTCGAGGACGACCACGGGAAGATCGTCCGAAGCTTTTTTGTTCCAAGGGAGGGCGGCTGTGCGGGCGACACGGTCGCGCAGCTTGAGCAGTACGGGGTGGACGCGCTGGTGTGCGGCGCGCTGTCGGCCGATGAAAGGGTGGAAGCGTCCACGGCGGGCCTGATGGTTTTTCCGTCGTTTTCTGGGCCGGCGCAGGACGCCGTGCTTGCGTTTCTCGGCGGCGCGGTGGTCCGCGACCCGGGGAATACGTGCAGCGCCTGCGGCTTTCAGTCCGCCTGTCCATCCGTGGGGAAGGGCGGCTGCGGCGGCGCGTAGGGAAAGCGTTCGGGCAGCGTGTTTTTGCCGCCCGCCCGAGGGAAATGTAAAAATTATACTTGACAGACGGAGGCTCTCATGCTATCATACAAAGGCTGACAGGTTGCGGAGGGCTCTTGCAGGTGTAGCACAATGGCCAGGGCACCAGCCTTCCAAGCTGGGGATGCGGG
>CAKTJA010000058.1 GCA_934567115.1 uncultured Oscillospiraceae bacterium | reverse complement strand
CAGCTTGGAGATGCACCGCCGCATGACGGCGACCGCCAGCTTGTCCTCAAACTCCCGGTTCAGCGCACGGGAGGTGTGCTCCGGCACCAGCTCCATGGCCTCCGCCTCGGCGAAGGAGAAAACCGCCAGCGCACGGAGCATGCTTCCGCGCTCCGCATCGTAGAGCACCACGGCGTCCTGTGTGCGGTCGTAGACCGCGACCTCGGAAACGCCGTCAACATTGCGCAAATAGTATTCCAAAACGTCCGCGTCGTGCAGCGTCATGCGCGCGCAGGAAAGATGCACGCGCAGCCGCCCGCGGGACTCATGAAGAATGATGCATTTCATTGCTTTTCCCCTCAAAGCGAAAGAGAGCCGCCGTGCGGCTCTCACGCGTTATTCCTCGGAAGTGTCCTCAACCACGGCGGCGGTCTCCGCCTCCGCGCGGCGCTCGTTGATGTCCTTGGCATCGGCGTAAACATCCTCCGCGCCCTCGCGCACGGCCGTAACGGTCTTCATCACGCATTCCTTGGCGCGCAGCGCCGCAGCGGTCGTGTGCGCGTAGACCTTCTTCGCATCCCTGCCGGAGAGCACCTTGAGACCCGCAGTACCGAACAGCACTCCTGCGGCGAACATGGCTAATTTCTTCATGAAAACGACCTCCTGTGTAGTTATCCGCAATAGGTTAAATATGACTAACCATTGTTTTCCTTTAAGATAGCACATACGGTCCGGAATTGCAAGTCCGCCGCAAAAATTTTTAAGCACGGCAAAGGCCCGGACCTTCCCGGCCGATCATGCCTCACGGCTTCCCCTGCCGACGTTCATCCGCCGCATCTCCGCCGCGGCCGGTCCTATCCGTCCATATCATGTCCGCAAGGGTCTTGCCGTCAAAAAAGTGATTTATCATCTGCTGGAACTCCACCCACATCGGGTAAGTCCTGCATTCGGCGGCCCTTTCGCAGGGGACCGCTCCGTTTTCCAGACAGGCCACCGGCGCGAGATCGCCTTCCGTCAGCCGCAGAATAGCCCCGATCCCGCATTCCTCGGGCGGTTTCGCAAGGCGGTAGCCCCCGCCCTTGCCCTGCAAGCCCTCGATGATCCCGTTTTTTGAGAGCACGGGAAGGATCCGCTCCAGATACTTCAGCGATATCCCCTGCCTTTCGGCAATGTCCTTCATCGGGACATATCCGTTCTCCCTATGCTCGGCAAGATCGATCAGCACGCGAAGCGCATACCGTCCTCTTGTAGATATCAGCGTCATACGTCACCTCTGCCGGTCATTTCCATAATACGGCGCACCATTTCCGCCGCGCTCTTCGCAGACCTCCGTCCGCCCCGCCGCTCATCGCGCTCGGCGCACTCACGATTCGCAGCAGTGCCCGCAGCTCTCACAGGACGGAAATTTTGATTTGTCATAGTCGATGCCGTTCTTTTCATAGTAGTCCTGCAGCGCCTTTTTGATTGCTTCCTCCGCCAATACGGAGCAGTGGAGCTTGTGCGCGGGAAGGCCGTCAAGCGCCTCCACGACCGCCTTGTTTGTAAGGGCGAGTGCTTCCGAAACGGGCTTGCCCTTGATCAGCTCGGTCGCCATCGAGCTTGACGCGATCGCCGAACCGCAGCCGAAGGTCTCAAACTTTGCATCGGCAATGACGTCGTTTTCGATTTTAAGATATATTTTCATAATGTCTCCGCATTTGGCGTTGCCGACCTCGCCGACGCCGTCGGCATTTTCGATCACGCCGACATTGCGGGGATTTCTAAAATGATCCATCACCTTTTCGCTGTATAAAGCCATACCGATACCCTCACTTTATGATAAAATCCTTCTTTTTGTTTACAAGGTCGCGCCATACGGGCGACATGCTCCGCAGACAGCCGACGGCCTCCTTGACGGCTCCGATCGTGTACTCGACCTCTTCCCCGGTGGTCTCCTCCGACAGCGACAGCCTCAGCGAGCCGTGCGCGATATCGTGGACCCTGCCGATGGCGAGCAGCACATGGCTCGGGTCGAGCGAGCCGGAGGTGCAGGCGGAGCCGGAGGAAGCGCAAATGCCCTTATCGTCCAGAAGCAGCAGCAGGGATTCTCCCTCTATGCCCTCGAAGCAGAAATTCACGTTGCCCGGAAGCCTTTTCTCCCGGTCGCCGTTCAAAATGGAATGCGGGATCTCCGAAAGGCCGTCGATCAGCCGATCGCGCAGCGCCGTGATCTTTACGCTGTTTTCGTCGATCGAACCGCAGGCCTCCTCCAGAGCCGCCGCCATTCCCATAATCGCGGGAATATTCTCCGTCCCGGCACGCCTGCCGCGCTCCTGCGCGCCGCCCTCGATCAGGCTTGTCAAGGGGATCCCCTTTCTCGCATACAGGGCCCCGATCCCCTTCGGCCCGTGAAATTTGTGGGCGGAGAGCGAAAGCATGTCAATATTCTGCTCCTGCACGTCGATGTGCAGATGCCCCGCCGCCTGAACCGCGTCCGTGTGGAAGAGCACGCCCCTTGCGCGGCAGATCTCGCCGATCTCCTTTATCGGCTGGATCGTACCTATCTCGTTATTCGCATACATAACGGTGACAAGGCAGGTATCCTCGCGAATGGCTTGCGCAACCTGCTCCGGCAGGACAAGGCCGTTTTCGTGAACGTCAAGAAGCGTTATCTCAAAGCCCTCTTTTTTAAGCTTCTCCAACGTGTGCAGGACCGCGTGATGCTCAAAGGCGGTGGATATCATGTGCTTTCTGCCCTTCCTCGCGCCGATCCGGGCGGCGGAAAGGATCGCCTGATTATCCGCCTCGCTGCCGCCGGAAGTAAACGTAATTTCCCCCGGGGTGCAGCCAAGGCACCTTGCGACCCGCTCCCGCGCGTCCGCCAGCGCCTCCGCCGCAGCCTGTCCGACAGAGTGCAGACTGGAGGGATTGCCGTAGACGGCATCCATATACGGCAGCATGGCGTCGATCGCCGTTTTGCTCATCTTTGTTGTTGCGGCATTATCCAAATATATCGGCATAGACCTTCTCCTTAATCAACATCATCGCGCGGCCGCTTTCCATCACGCCTCGAACAGCGGCGTCGAAAGATACCTGTCCCCGGTATCGGGCAGCAGGACAACGATGGTTTTTCCTTCGTTCTCCGGGCGCTTTGCAAGCTCGATCGCCGCGAAGGCCGCAGCGCCGGACGAAATGCCGACGAGTATGCCCTCGCTCCTCCCGATCAGCCTTCCGGTCGCAAACGCGTCCTCGTTGGATACGGGGATGACCTCATCATAGACTTTCGTGTTCAGGACCTCGGGAACGAAGCCCGCGCCGATCCCCTGAATCTTATGCGCTCCCGCCGCGCCGCCGGACAGAACCGCAGAGGAAGCAGGCTCCACCGCCACGACCCTGATATTCGGATTTCGCGATTTGAGATACTCCCCAACGCCCGTTACAGTGCCGCCGGTGCCAACCCCCGCCACGAAAATATCCACCTTGCCGTCGGTATCCTCATAAATTTCGGGGCCGGTCGTTTCTCTGTGCGCCTTGGGGTTGGCGGGATTTACGAACTGACCGGGAATGAAGCTGTTCGGGATCTCCTTTGCAAGCTCCTCCGCCTTTGCGATGGCGCCCTTCATGCCCTTTGCGCCCTCCGTCAAAACAAGCTCCGCACCGTAGGCCTTCATCAGCTGCCGGCGCTCCACCGACATTGTTTCGGGCATCGTAATAATGATCCGGTATCCGCGCGCCGCCGCAACGGATGCAAGTCCGATCCCGGTATTGCCCGACGTCGGCTCGATGATGACGGAGCCGGGTCTCAGCTTCCCCGAGGCCTCCGCGTCGTCGAGGATCGCCTTTGCGATACGGTCCTTCACGGAACCGGCCGGGTTGAAATATTCCAGCTTGGCAGCGATTTTCGCTTTCAGACCGTACTGCTTTTCAATATGGGCAAGCTCCAAAAGGGGCGTTTTACCGATAAGCTGATCGGCGGATGTATAAATGTTGGACATGATCGTAACCTCCGTATTGTTTTACTGCGTCAGGGTCATTTTGCAGACCGGCAGCGATGTTGTCAACAGGCTTTGTGCCGGCGGACAGCCGGGCCGCGCTCGGCTTCAGGGTCGGACGCGTGCCGCGGTATGCATAAGAGCGGCCGCATCAATCGGCGCAGTGACGCGGCTGCTTCACAGCCGTCGTCTCTCCCGCTCCTTTCTCCTACCTCGCAAGTTGGTATTAGTATAGCGTGCAAAACCTACCTTGTCAATAGGTTTTTCGAGTTTTTGAAGCATTCGGCGAAAACCGTTCGCTCCCCCTTGATATGCGGGACAAACGCGGCATTCTCCGCAGACGGAACGTTGACAAAAGAGAATGCCTGTTATCAGCTCATGGCCGATAACAGACATTCGGAAAGACTTATGCAAATTCGGCTTTTCACTCCGGCTAAGCCGTTTTCTTAGAAACCCCTTATTTTTCGGGCCTTTCTCCGTTTTCGGCCTTTGAGGGCGTCAGGTCTCCGATGAACATCGCGTCGCCGAAGCTGAAGAAACGGTAGCGCTCCCGCACCGCTTCCTCATACGCGGCAAGGACATGCTCCCGCCCCGCAAGCGCGCTGACAAGCATGATGAGCGTCGATTCCGGAAGATGGAAGTTCGTAACGAGCGCGTCCATCACCTTGAAGCGATAGCCCGGGTAGATGAATATGCTCGTCCACCCTGCGGCGGCCGTCATCCTGCCGTCCTCTCCCGCCCAGCTTTCGACCGTTCTGCACGAGGTCGTTCCGACGCAGATCATGCGCCCGCCCCCCGCCTTCGTCCTGTTTATCAGGTCGGCGGTCTCCTGCGGGATCACGCAGTACTCGCTGTGCATATCGTGCCGCTCGATCTCGTCCTCCTTCACCGGGCGGAACGTGCCGAGGCCGACATGCAGCGTCACATAGCCGACGCCGACGCCGAGACCGGCGACCTTTTCAAGCAGCTCCCGCGTGAAGTGAAGCCCCGCCGTCGGCGCGGCGGCAGAGCCGCTGACGCTGGAATACACCGTCTGATAGCGCTCCCGGTCCCGCAGCTCCTCCCTGATGTAGGGCGGAAGCGGCATTTTCCCAAGCCGCTCGAGCACCTCAAGAAAGATCCCGTCATACGCAAAGCGCACCAGACGGTTCCCGTCGGGCAGCACCTCGGCGACCTCTGCCGTCAGCTCGCCATCGCCGAAGCTCATCCGGGCGCCGGTCCGCAGATGCTTTCCCGGGCGAACGAGGCATTCCCATACGCCGTCCCCCTTGTCCAGCAGCAGAAGGACCTCGCAGGCTCCGCCGCCGGGAAGCCGCGTGCCGAGCAGACGCGCCGGCAGCACACGGGAATTGTTCAGGATCAGGCAGTCCCCCGGGCGCAGAAAATTCGGAAGCTCATGGAAAAAATGGTGAGAGACCTCCCCCGTCGTCTTATCCAGACACAGAAGCCTTGACGCGTCGCGGCGGTCAAGCGGCGTCTGCGCGATCAGCTCAGGCGGCAGCTCATAGTAAAAATCACTTGTTTTCATAGCTCTTCCTCCGCGTCAGCCCAGCGTGACGCCCGTATAGTAAAACAAAAGAATGTCGCTGTAGCGATACCCCTGCTCCGCCATGGCGAACGCACCCCACTGGCTCATGCCAACATTGTGCCCCCAGCCGGAGCCGCTGAAGGTGAACGTATCGGACGAGCCGCTGCTCTCCCGCGCGAGCGTTGACACGCCGTCCGACGTGATCACATAGGTGTCCCTCGCCGACGCGCCGTTCTGCACCGCCGTCCCGCTGTCCGAGATCATGTACAGCCCGCCCGTGCCGGTCACCGCCCCGGCGGAGTCGTTGATATAGTATGTCCCCGCGTCGCCCCCGGAGACCGTGTAGCGCATGCTGCGCACACTGATGTGGTCGTACACGCCGTTGAGCAGCGTTCTGCACTTCTCTCTGCGCGCCGTATAGGTCCCCGCACTTCCTTCAAACGTCAGCGCGAGGACGTTCCCCGTCTCGCTGTACTGGGAAACGTAGACGTTCCGCACAACGCCGATATCCGTCCCCGCCTCGGAGCGCAAAATCTCCCTCAGCTCGCTGCCGGTCGCAGTGAACGACCAGTAGTACCGTCCGAAGCGCCACGCGACGCTCTCCTCATACGGGTCCATCTTCCCCTGCAAATAGGGGACCTCCGTCCCCCAGACGTTCTTGCAGCTCTCGCTCGCGCCGCCGTTGCAGGAGTAGTACACCGCGTCCGTGACCAGCGCGCCGTTGTAGTAAAGGCACACCCCGCGCGTCTCCTCCGCCGCCGCGTCGGACCTCTCGCTGCACAGCGCCATTCCGCCGTACGCCTGACAGTCCACCGTCGAGCACACGTCGAAGCCCGCGCTGCGGTGGCGCGTTTGCGCAGCCGCGCGCGCAGACCGTCTGCGCCTTGAGCGCCTCAAGCGGCCAGTCGTTCGCCATCTCCGCCGCGATCACGCACTTGACATAGTCCTCCATGTCCACAACGTTTATCACGCTGATATGACCGCCGGTCGTTCTCTGGTACTCAAAGCCGCCGTAATACCGGTTCCCCGCGAACCATGTGACGGTCTTCTCTCCGCTGACGGAAAGCGGCTTCACGCCGAGGCTGCGCAGTCCGCTGCAATCGAACTCAAACAGGATCGTATCCGTCCCCGTGGCCGAAACGACAACGCCGGTCCTGCTCGGGCTTACGATCTGTGCGCCGTAGCTGAGCACGTCCGTCTGCGAAAGGACGAGCGCGGACTCGTCGTAGCCGGCGTGGTTCCCGATGCGCACGCGGTATTCGCCGTCGATATAGGCGACGAAGCCCTTGTCATAGCCCTGCGCGACGGCAAGCGCCTCCTCATAGCTGCCGAACGCGGTCAGCAGCTCGATATGGTATGCGCCGAGGACGGTGCTGTAATTCGCCGGCTTGGCCTCATAGCACACGTCGCCCGAGACATAGGCGTTGCTGTCCACCGTGATCGTGATCTTCTGCGCGTCCGTCGCGGCAAGGCGGACGAACGACCGGTCCTGCTCGTAGTAGCCAAGCTCGTAGCCCGAGCCGCTGAGCGTTTCGTTGTAATTTTGCAGCCGCGCGGTAAACAGCGCGTTCGAGCCGTATTTTAAACCGACCTTGAGCATAGAATTTTCCGTGGCCTGTGCGCCGATGCACAGCGTGCAAAGCGTCAGGACGCTCAAAAGAACGGTTTTCAGGTATTTTTTCATATGGAATCCCTCCGATGGCCGCTTTTCCCTGTGTTTCTACATTATAGAATAAAACTCATGCCGTTTCAAGGAAAACCGTCGTCTTTTTCCCGGTAATCTTTTCCTGCCGAATTTTTTGAGAGGAGTTTTTGCTATGTCTCTCCCGCTTTTTACCGGCTCCGGCGTGGCGCTCGCAACGCCGATGACCCCGGACGGCATTGATTTCGCCGCCCTTGACCGCCTGATCGAATGGCATATCACCTCCGGCACCGACGCGCTGGTCGTCTGCGCGACCACCGGAGAGGGCGCGACGCTGACCTACAGCGAGCGCGGGCAGCTGATCAACCGCTGCATCAAACGGGCGTGCGGACGCATTCCGGTCATCGTGGGCACCGGCTCGAACAACACCGCCTCGGCGGTCGCGCTCTCTCGCGAGGCGTGCGACGCCGGCGCGGACGGTGTACTCGTCGTCACACCCTACTACAACAAGGCGACGCAGCGCGGGCTGGTCCGCCACTTTACCGCCGTCGCCGACGCGGTCACCTGTCCGCTGATCGTTTACAACGTGCCCTCCCGCACCGGCGTGTGCTGCACGGCGGAGACCTACCGTCTTCTTGCACAGCACCCGAAC
>CAKTJA010000057.1 GCA_934567115.1 uncultured Oscillospiraceae bacterium | reverse complement strand
AGTAACCGCGCAAGCGGGAACGATGGAACTGTACACAGCCGGGAGAACGGTTTTGCCGTCCTCCCGGCTGATTTTTTCGGCGGCAGGAGTGCCGACCACGGAATCTGCGACGGGCTGGGGCGGGTGCCGGGGCTGGACGGTGGACTTTCCTGCCGTTTTCTGATATAATATAATTTATGGGAAAAGCATGATAAATCGGAATTTGGCAAAGGAGTGTGATTGCATGAAAAAGAATGCATCATCAGGTCTTTTATTTGTGATTACTTTTATTGCTGCCTACGCCATTCTTTGTTTTGTATTGCCAGGTGCAAAGATGGCATTAGGGGCTACGACCATTGATCGCATCTGGGTAGCTATTACTTGTATGGCATTGTTCAAAATAGTTGTATCCTTGGTGGCTGCATCTATTGTTGGAGCGCTCCCAAAGATTGTTGGTAAAAGAAAATAATATATTTCAACTTGGCAATCTCAGTTCGCCAAGCCAATGATGAAAGGCGGGAGCATCACTGTAGATGCTCCCGCCTCTGCTATACCTTATTCTCTTGTTCGGCCTGCCGCTCTGTTTTCCGTCCGGCAGGCTCCCGCCGCCCGTCCCCGCTCTCAAAGAACATCTGCATCCCCGGGAGCGGAAGAGCCTCTGCCCCATAACCGGAAACCCCTGTGCCATAGTCGTCGGGCCTCTTTCCGCACGGCATGGCATCGCCCCGTTAAAGCCGCCCTCGCCGAACAGACCGCCTTGAAATACCGTGCCGTCCCCGGCGGTGAAACAGCCCCGCGTCCGTTCGGCGGCGCACCCGCAGAGCGCCCGCTCTCACACGGCGGCGCGTCACCTCTCCAGCAGCGCCCGCAGCTGCGCGGCGTCCCCGGCGATCTCGACCGCCCCCGCCTCGACCAGCTGCTCACGGCTGCGAAAGCCCCAGCAGACGGAGACGATCTCCAGCCCCGCGTTTCCAGCCGTTTGGATATCGACCTCGCTGTCGCCGACATACACCGCGCGGCGGCGCTCCACGCCAAGGCGGGCCAGCGCGTCGTTCACCATGTCCGGCGCGGGCTTGCGCCGCCGCTCCGCCGTCTCGCCCATCGCCGCGTCGGCAAGGCCGCCGAAGTACTGCTCCGCCAAAACGCGCACCGCCTCGTCCGGCTTGTTGGAAACGATGGCAATTCGGAAGCCCTGCCGCTTCAGCTCCGCCATCAGCTCCAAAACGCCGTCGTACGGCTTCGTCTTCTCCTGACAGTGCCCGGCGTAGTACGGCCTGAACAGCTCCAGCGCGCGGCGCACCGTCTCCTCATCGGCCCCGTCGAGCGCGCGCCGCATCAGCAGCTCCGCGCCGTTTCCGACGAAGCTTCTCACCTCGTCAAGCGTCCGCTCCGGGCGGCCCAGCGCGCGCAGCGCATGGTTCGCCGCGTCTCTCAAGTCCTCCAGCGTATCCAGCAGCGTCCCGTCCAGATCGAACAAAACAGCGTCATATCTTCTCATCGCCGGCCTCCGTTCCTCCGCCCTGCGCAACGCGCCGCGCGACCTCCTGTGTGAAGCGGGCGGTCGCCGCGCTCGGCGGCATGTCGTGCAGCGTACACATATCCACCGAACGCGCGGGGATCTCAAAATCGGTTTTCAGCTCGCGGATCGCGCCGCTGTCCAGCTCCGCCCGCACGAACTCTCTCGTCACCCCGGCCACGCCGAAGCCGATGCGCGCCAGATCCACCAGAAGGCTCCGCGCCCCCAGCTCGATCTCCGGCGAGAGCGTAAGCCCGTGCTTGAGGAAGCATTTTTCCAGATAGAGGCGCGAGCTGGCCTTGCGCTCAAGCAGGATCAGCGGCATCGCGGCGATCTCCTCCATGGAAAAAGCGTGGTCAAAATCACAGGGATACTCCGCCGCCGCGACAAAGCATGCGTGCGTGGCGAAGCAGGGCACGCACGAAAGTCCCTCGTCCTCCGTGCCCGGGGACGAGGCGAACGCCACGTCCACCTTGCCCGAGCGCAGCATCCCGAGCACCTTATGGCTCCGCCCGCTGACGATCTGGATGCGGATGTTCGGGTACTTCCTGTGGAACGAATCCAGATGCGGCAGCAGGAACTGGCTGGTCACCGTGTCGCTTGCGCCGATCACCAGCTTTCCCATTTGCAGCGCCCTCGTCTGGGCAAGCTTTTCCTCGCCCGTTTCCAGCAGGCCCATCGCGCTGCGGACATGCTCAAAGAGCATCTGCCCGTCGTCGGTCAGCGTCACGCCGCGCGGCGAGCGGATGAACAGCCTTGTCTGCAAGGCGCCCTCAAGCTGCTTTATATTCTGGCTCACCGCCGACTGGGAAATATACAGATTCTGTGCGGCGGCGGAAATATTTCCGGTCTCCGCGACCTCGCGAAACACGCGGTACAACTCAAGCTTTGCCGTCATACGCTAACCCCTCTCCGCCGCCCTGCGGCGCGTTCTCCGTGAATCTTCTCTCATCTCAAATCTCGCGTCTGCCCTCCAACGCGCGCATAAGCGTCGCGTCGTCGGCGAACTCAAGGTGCCCGCCCACGGGAACGCCGTAGGCCAGCCGCGTGACCTTCACGCCGAAGGGGCGCAGCAGCCTTGCAAGATACATCGCCGTGGCCTCGCCCTCGGTGTCCGGATTGGTCGCCATGATGACCTCCTCAACGCCGCCCTCCGCCACGCGCTCGATCAGGGGCTTGATCTCCAGATCGTCCGGGCCGACGTGGTTCATCGGCGAGAGCACGCCGTGGAGCACATGATAGCGCCCCCCATATTCGTGCGACCGCTCCAGCGCCGCCACGTCGCGCGCGTCCGCCACAACGCAGATCACCCGCGCGTCGCGCCTCGGCGAGGCGCAGATGGGACACAGCCCCCCGTCGGTCAGGTTCCGGCACACCGGGCAGCAGGTCACCTTTTTCTTCGCCTCCACGATCGCGTCGGCAAACTCCTGCGCCTCCTCACCGCTCAGGCTGAGCACATGGAACGCCAGCCGCTGCGCGCTCTTCCCGCCGATGCCCGGCAGACGCGCGAACTGCTCGACCAGCTTTTCCAGCGCTGCGGGAAAATACTCCATCGTCTCAGCCCTCTCTGAGCGCGCGGATCTTCGCGGGGATGTCCGCCGCCTTATAGACCGCGCTTCCCGCGACCAGAACGTTGGCCCCCGCCTCGACGCACGCGCCGCGCGTGGCAACGTCCACGCCGCCGTCGACCTCCAGCTCGCAGGGGAGGCCGCGCCCGTCGATCCACGCGCGAAGCTGCGCGACCTTCGGCATCATGTCGGCCATGAATTTCTGCCCACCGAAGCCCGGCTCCACCGTCATCACCAGCACCATGTCGCATTCCTCAAGAAACGCAAGCGCCGCCTCGGCGCGGGTGTCGGGCTTGAGAACGACGCCGGCCCGCTTCCCTTTTTCATGGATCGTCCGCAGCGCCGCGTGGATATCCTCCGGAAAGTCGGCCTCCACATGCACCGTCACGATATCCGCCCCCGCATCGCAGAACTGCCCGACGTAGCGCGCGGGCTGCTCGATCATCAGATGCACGTCCAGCGGAAGCTCCGTCACAGCACGGATGGCGCGGACCACGGGAATGCCGATCGTGATGTTCGGCACGAACCGCCCGTCCATCACATCGACGTGAACGTAGTCGGCGGAGGAGATCCGCGCGATATCCCGCTCGAGATTCGCAAAGTCGGCGGAAAGGATCGACGGCGCGATCTTGATATTCATGGAAAAACGCCCCCTGTATTACGATATATTATAGTTATTATATCAAACATTTAAGCTGAAATCAATTGCAAATCCGGCGTTTCTTTCCGTTTATCGCACTCCCCCGTTTCTTTCTCAAAAAATGTAAAGCACACTTGACACGACCGGCAGACTGTGCTATACTCCGTAATGTAAAGCAAGCTTTACTTTTTAGAAACGGAGCAGCCTATGAAAAATCGGATCGAACAACTTCGCAAGGCGCGCGGCATGACGCAGCAGCAGCTTTCCGCCGCGCTCGGCGTTTCGCGGCAGACCATTATCTCGCTGGAAAGCGGGCGCTACAATCCATCCATTCTGCTGGCCCACGGCGTGGCAAAGCTTTTCGGACAGCGGATCGAAGACGTTTTTATTTTTGAGGAGGAAGAGGAATGAAACTCACGGCTCAAAGGAATTTCGGCATATTCTGGCTTATCGCCGGCGCGGCCCTTCTGGCCGCCGGCTGTCTCTCCGGCACCGACGGCTCGCTGCTCAGCGGCTTCGGCGGCGGCTTCATCGCCTGCGGCGCGGTGCGGCTGCTTCGGGTGCACCGGCTCGGCAGCGATCCGGAGCGGGCGGCGGACTACGAGGCCTCGCTCACGGACGAGCGCACGGCGTATGTGGCAAACAAGGCACGCAGCATGGCTTTTTTCATTAGCATCTACGTTCAGCTCGCCGCGGCGCTGCTGGCGATCCTAGTGTTCGAGCAGCCGCTTGTCGGGCAGGTGCTCTGCGGCCTGACCTGCCTTCAGGGACTGCTGTACACCGTCTTTTTCTGGCGTTTCAACCGGAAATACTGAGGCGCTGTCGAACCGGGGAAAATCTTAAAAAAGTATTAAGCGAAAGCGCGGCGCTTGTCAACGCCGCGCTTTTGTGCTATTCTACGCATGGTCCGTCGGCGGAAAGCCTGCGGCGGGCCGCTCTCCCGAGAAAGAAAAGGAGAAAAACGCATGAAGCTCAACTACCGGCAGACCGCCCTTGTCGGCCTCGCCTTCCTGTCCATCTGCGCGTTCTGGCAGCTGTACGACAACATCGTGCCGCTGATACTCACCAACACCTTTTACCTTGACGAGTCGCTTTCGGGCCTCATCATGGCGGCGGACAATATTCTCGCGCTCTTTCTGCTGCCGCTGTTCGGCGCGCTGTCCGACCGGACAAGCACGCGCATCGGGCGGCGCATGCCGTTCATTCTCTTCGGCACCGTCAGCGCCGCAGCGCTGATGAACCTGCTTCCGGTCATCGACAACCGCTTTGCGCAGACCGCCGCGCCCGCCGCGCTCACGCTGTTCATCGTCACGCTCGGGCTGCTGCTGGTCGCCATGGGCGTGTACCGCTCCCCCGCCGTCGCCCTGATGCCGGACGTGACGCCCAAGCCTCTGCGCAGCCGGGCGAACGCCGTGATCAATCTGATGGGCGCGGTCGGCGGCATGCTCTGTCTCGCCGTCGCCGCAGTGATGTACCCCGCCGCCAAAACGCAGGGCCTTTCCCATGTGGACTATCAGCCGCTGTTCCTGACGATCTCGGCGCTGATGCTCGTATCCGTGCTGGTCCTCTTTCTCACCGTGCGCGAGCCGGAGCTTTCCGCAGCCGCGCGTGAGGCGCGGCGCCCCGACCCTTCGCCCGACGAAGAGGAGAGTGAAGGCGCGGACGGCTCGGCGGCTCTGCCGCGCGAGGTGCGGCGCAGCCTCATTTTTCTTCTGCTGTCCATCGCGCTGTGGTACATCGGCTACAACGGCGTAACGACCTGGTGGACCGCCTACGCCGCCCGCGTCATGGGACAGGGCCTCGGCAGCGCATCGAAGTGTCTGCTCGTCGCCACCGGCGGGGCGATCGTCTCCTACCTTCCCATCGGGCAGCTCGCCTCCCGCATCGGGCGGAAGCGGACCGTCCAGCTCGGCGTGCTGCTTCTCGCCGTCTGCTTTCTGCTCTGCTATTTTCTCACCGCCCGCCTTCACACGATCAATGCGTTCACGTTTCTGATCTTCGCGCTGATCGGCTTCGCCTGGGCGGCGATCAACGTCAACAGCTTTCCCATGGTCGTCGAGATGTGCCGGGGCGGCGACGCCGGGAAGTTCACCGGCTACTACTACGCCTTCTCCATGGCGGCGCAGGTCGTCACGCCCGTGCTCGCTGGCTCCCTTCTCAAGCACGTCAGCTATACGGTCCTGTTCCCCTACGCGGCGTTCTTCGTCGCGTGCAGCTTCGTCACCATGCACTTTGTCCGTCACGGCGACGTGCGCGCACAGGCGCGGCGCGGGCTTGCCGCGTTTGAGGATATGGACGCCTGATTTCCGCATAAACCGATAACAAGAAGTGATATTTCGTGAAAACTATACAATTAATTATCTGTTTCGCGCTTTTTGCCGTGTCGGTCTGGCTCTTTTTTCTGCACAGCCGCGCCAATCACCCAAGCTGGTCGGCGCTGGAGGGGCGTCGCTACGCCCACCGGGGGCTGCACCACGCGGAGGACGGCGTACCGGAAAACTCCCTCGCCGCGTTTCGCCGCGCCGTGCGGCACGGCTTCGCCTCAGAGCTGGACGTTCATCTGCTCTCCGACGGCACGCTCGCCGTTTTCCACGACAGCGAGCTGCAGCGCATGACCGGGCGCGGCGGCTTGATCGAAAGCCTCACCGCGAAGGAGCTGCGGGACTACAGCCTCGGCGGAACGCCGGAGCATATTCCGCAGCTGTGTGAAGTGCTTTCGCTTTACAACGACACCGGTCTGCCGCTTTTGATCGAGCTGAAAAGCTTTCGCGGCAACCACGCCGCCCTCGCCGAGCGCACGGTTGAGGAGCTTGACCGCTTCCGCGTCCCCTACTGCATCGAAAGCTTTGACCCCCGCTGCCTGATGTGGCTGCGCGCCTTCCGTCCGGAGGTCATACGCGGGCAGCTTTCCGAAAATTTCCGCAAGGACGTCAAGGGCTTCCAGCATTTTCTCGGCTTTTTGCTGACGAATCTGCTTTTCAACGCCGCGGCGGTGCCCGACTTCATCGCCTATAAATTCGAGGACCGGCGGCGCTATGCGCCCCGCCTGTGCCGTGCGCTTTACGGCGCGCACATTTTCTATTGGACGATCCGTTCACAGGAGGATCTGGACGCCGCCGAGCGCGAGGGCGCACAGGCGATCTTCGAGGGCTTCACCCCGAAGGAGACAGAGAAAAAATCAGAGAGAAAAGAGGACACGCCATGAGCGACACTCCGAAGAGACGATGGGGCGACCGCAGAGACGCGTCGCTTATCCGCAATACAGACGCCCTTCATTTCATCATGGGCGTGATCTATCCGAACCGCGCGGACAACGAGGCCTACATCGCCGAGCGCATCGACCTTGAGCCGATCAAGGATTACATCGCCCGAAAGAACGCCGAGGGCGCCGCCTTCAAGTACACCTTTTTCCATGTCATTGTGGCCGCGCTCGTCAAGACCGTCACGCTGCGGCCCAAGCTCAACCGCTTCTACGCCAACGAAAATTACTATCAGCGGAACAAGGTCACGGCGGGCTTCGTCATCAAGAAGGAGTTCTCCGACGGCAGCGAGGAGGCCGTCGCCCTGCTTGAGGCAAAGGGCTCGGACACCGTGGACACCGTTCACGACGAGATCTTCAAGCGCGTCACGGCCTGCCGCGACCAGAAAAAGCTCAACACCACCGACAACAGCATGGATATCCTCAACAGGCTCCCGCGCTTTCTTTCGAAGGCGGCGGTGCGCTTCATCCGCTGGCTCGACCGGCACGGCTGGTGCCCGGAATTTCTGGTTGGGGCGGACCCGAATTACGCCTCGGTCTTCCTCTCCAACCTCGGGTCCATCCGGCTTAAAAGCGGCTATCACCATTTGACGAATTGGGGGACCTGCTCCTTCTTCTGCGTCATCGGCGAGAAAAAGTGGACCCCCCTTTACGACCAGAACGGCCTTGTCGGCATGCGTGAAACGGTCGATCTCGGCTTCACCATCGACGAGCGCATCGCCGACGGCTACTACTATTCCAAGAGCATTCGTCTCTTCAAGCACCTGCTCGCGCACCCCGAGCTGCTCGAGCTTCCATTTGATCAGGAGGTTGATTATGAGT
>CAKTJA010000056.1 GCA_934567115.1 uncultured Oscillospiraceae bacterium | reverse complement strand
CCATCCGGGCCATCAGCAGCATCGGTCTTGCGCACCTTGGCGACGCGGTGTACGAGCTTCTGGTGCGCACCTATCTGTGCGCCCATGGGAAGGCGACGGGAAGGGGGCTGCACCGCGCGGCGGTGGAGCTTGTCCGCGCGCCGAAGCAGGCGGAGCTGGCCGACCGCATTCTGGATCGGCTCAGCGAAGAGGAGGGGGCGGTGTTCCGGCGCGGGCGCAACGCGAACGTCCACACGGTCCCGCACAGCGCCGACCGCGCGCAGTACCAGAAGGCGACGGCGCTTGAGGCGCTGTTCGGCTGGCTGTACCTGCGTGGACGGCATGAGAGGATCAACGAGCTTTTCAATCTGATGATGGAGGGAAACGATGCCGCTTGACGCAATCTGCCTTCGGGCGCTGACAAACGAGCTGAGGGACCGCGTCTGCGGCGCGCGCATTGATAAGGTGCAGCAGCCCGCGCGGGACCAGATCGTTCTGCTTTTACGCGGGAACCTGCGTTTGCTGATCAACGCCGGGCCGAACCAGCCGCGCATCCAGCTTACGGAGGAGCTGCGCGAAAACCCCGCCGAGCCGCCGATGCTGTGCATGCTGCTGCGCAAGCACCTTGTCGGCGGACGCATCACTTCGGTCGAGCAGAGCGGGCTGGAGCGGGTCGTGACGCTCGACATAAGCAATACGAACGAGCTGGGGGAGGCCGGCGTAAGACGGCTGGTGTTCGAGGCGATCGGTCGGCGCGCCAATCTGCTTCTGCTTGACGGGGACGGGCGCATCATCGAGTGCATGCGCCGTGTGGAGACGGAGCTTTCCGGTGCGCGCGCGCTTCTGCCGGGGCTGTTTTACCGTCCTCCCGCGCCGCTTGAGCGGCTGTCGATCCTTGCCTCGCGCGAGGAGGCGCTTGAGACGGCGCGGCGCGGCGGCGAACAGGGGGAGCCGGTCGAACGGTTTTTGCTTGGCCGATACCTCGGCATTTCGCCGCTTGCCGCGCGCGAGCTAACTCAGCGCGCCTTCGGTTCGGCGGACGCGTGCTTCGGACCGGCGGACGCGGAGGGCTGCGAAAGGCTTGCCGATGAGCTGGCACGGCTTGCGGACGAGCTGGAGGAAAACCGCTTCACGCCGACCATGCTGCTGAGAGAGGGAAAGCCGGTCGATTTCACCTACCGCGCCGTCACGCAGTACGGGGAGGAGACGGAGCAGAGGACCTTTTCAAGCTTTTCCCTGATGCTTGACGAATTTTATACGGAGCGGGACCGGCAGGAGGCGGCGCAGCGGCGCGGGCGTGAGCTGACGCGCATCGTCTCCTCGGCGCATGAGCGTCTGGTGCGCAAGCTCGGCATGCTGGAGGAGGAGTATGCGGCGTCGCAGCGCCGCGATACGCTGCGGCTGTATGGAGAGCTGATCACCGCGAACCTCTACCGAATGGAGCGTGCGGCGTCCTGTCTGCGCACGCCGAACTATTATGAGGAGGGGGGACCTGAGGTCGAGATCCCTCTCGATCCGCGGCTCACGCCGCAGCAGAACGCGGCGAAGTACTACAAGCGCTACAACAAGGCGAAGACGGCGGAAAAGCACCTGCGGGAGCAGATCGAAAAGGCCGTGTGCGAGCGCGACTATCTTGAAAGCGTGCAGCAGGAGATCGCGCTTGCCCGGACGGAGCCGGAGTTTGCGGAGCTGCGGCGCGAGCTTCAGGAGACCGGCTACCTCAAGAGGACGGGCAAGGAGAAGAAGGAGCGCGCGGGGGCGTTCGCGCCGCACGCATTCCGCTCGTCGTCCGGGCTGAGGATCCTTGTGGGGCGCAGCAACGTGCAGAACGATCAGCTTACAAAACGCGCGGACAGGCGCGACCTGTGGCTGCACACGCAGAGAATCCATGGGAGCCATGTCATCCTCTGCACCGAAGGCGGCGCTTACGACGAGCAGAGCCTTCGGGAGGCCGCCGTGCTTGCGGCGTGGTACTCTCAGGCGCGGGGGAGCGAAAATGTTCCGGTGGATTATACAAGCGTAAAATATGTAAAGAAGCCGGCGTCCGCACGGCCCGGTATGGTGGTCTACGACACGTACCGCACCGTTTACGCGACCCCTGACGAGGATACGGTCAGGCGGCTGAGCGCGAACGGAAGGGCATAGGGAAAATACGGCATAGATCAAGGCAGCGCGGTGAAAACCGCGCTGCCTTTTAAGCAGGTATTTCCCCGAGACAGAGAATCATTTCAGAGTCTCGCTGTTGTTCAGAACGCTTGCACTGTAGAGAAACAGAACGTCCTGAGCGGTGAAGTCCAGAAGCTGCGCAAGCTGCGAGACGGGCAGATAGCGGATATCCGCAAGGGTGATCTTGGCGTAGCCCTCGGCGAGCAGCGGCGCGAGCGAGCTTGCGAACGAGTCACGCAGGATCAGCAGCTCCCTGTCCGTTTCGGCGTTTGGATTTTCGATCGTCAGCAGAGAGACGGGGCCGGAGAGGAACAGCTCATAGGGATCGTTCCCGGCGGCCTTGTCAAAGTCGTAGACGCCTCCGGCACCGCCGGTTTCGTAGTTGTAGACGACGCAGCCCTCAAGCGTATCGTTCGTCAGATAGCGCAGCTCGTCCGGCCGCATGGGGAGAGCCGCGTAGCCGCAGTAGACGCCGTAATACGGGCGGTCGAGCGTTTTTTCCTCATACCCGCCGGTGAGCGTCACCCCCATCTCCCGCGCCAGATATGCGGCGGCGTCTGCAAGCGCCTCCTGCCGCCAGTGCGAGTCTGTGCGGTAATAATCCGAAAGCTCCAGCTGATCGAAAAGGTCGATATAGCGCATGTATTCCGTCTGCGCACGCAGCTCGTCCACCAGCGCGCCGTAGTCCGGGGAGGGGTATCCGTTCGCCTCGGCGAGAAAGTAATTTTTGTCGGGGATCACGGCGAGGTACACGCTTGCGCCGCTGCCGGCGATCATCGTATCGTAGAGCTGACGGAAGCGGCCGGCCGCATAGGCGACGGATTCCCTGTTCAGCGGACGGTCCAGCTTGGCCGCGTAGCCGTCCGCAAAGGAGCCGCCGTTGCTGTCCTTTTGCCGAAGGACATAGCGCCCCGTGAGCGCCTTGAGCGTGCGCCAGCGCTCCCGCAGCGGGAACTGGTCGAGGGAAAAGCTCTCGAAGTCCGACATGAAGCTGCCGTCGAGCACGGCGTCCGCGCTCAGCTCGGGACGCTGGGCGAGCTTTCGCCGTTCGCTGGCGGAGACCGCGTCGGGCTGCCTGAGCGCCGTCCACAGGCCGAAGCCGGCGAGGAAGACGAAGAGCAGCAGGACGACGGCGAGATTTTTGGCTTTTTCACTCATGACCGGTCACTCCTTTTAAAAGCGGAAATACAGAAACGGGTTGAACGAGCCGTCCACCAGATACCCGGTGATGACGGCGAGAAGCACGATCAGCGCGGCCGGCTCGACGGCGTTGACCGCCCGCGCGCCCGCCGGGGACGACGTGAGGCGCTGCATGATGCGCTTCGGCAGCGGCGTTGCGCCGAGAATGCCGATGAGAAATACCGCGCTGTAGCTTCTGAGGTAATACAGGCTGATCGGGTCGGCGGCCTTCAGTCCGCCCGCGCCGAACATCGCGCCCACGGTGGCGGCGGCTCCCCCAACGTCGGCAGCGTCGAAGAGCACAAAGCTGACGGTGACCGCAAGCAGCACATAAACGTGCCGAAGGAGCGGAAGACGCTCGAGCGTTTTGCCGTACAAAAGCTTTTCTGCCGTCAGAAGGACCGCGAAAAACAGGCCCCAGAGGATAAAATTCCATGCCGCGCCGTGCCACAGGCCGGTGAGCGCCCAGACAATGAAGATGTTGCGCAGCCATTTCGCGCGGGAAACGCGGTTGCCGCCGAGCGGGATATACACATAGTCGCGGAACCAGGAGCCGAGGCTGATGTGCCATCTGCGCCAGAATTCCGTGACGCTGCCGGAGATATAGGGGTAGTCGAAGTTTTCCGTGAAGCGGAAGCCGAGGATGCGCCCCAGTCCGACGGCCATATCGCTGTAGCCCGAGAAGTCGAAGTAGATTTGCAGGACGCAGGCTGCGGCGTAGAGCCAGCAGAAGAGCACGGTCGGGTCTTCGCTCGATTTGAACGCGGTGATCAGCTCAAAAAGCACGTTTGCCAGCAGCACCTTTTTTCCGAGACCGAGCAGAAAGCGGCGCGCGCCGAGGGCTGCGTCCCCAAGGGAGACGGAGCGGGAGCGCAGATGGTCGGCGACGTCGGAATAGCGCACGATCGGCCCGGCAATCAGCTGGGGGAACATTGCGATATAGGCGGCCAGATCGACAAAGCTGCGCTGCGCCCGTACGTCGCCGCGATAAACGTCCACAACGTAGCTGAGCACCTGAAAGGTGTAAAAGCTGACGCCGATGGGGAGCGTTACGCGAAGCAGCGGGACGCTCAGTCCCGTGAGCGCGTTGAAGCCGGTGAGAAAAAAGTCCGCATACTTGCAGTAGCCCAGCAGTCCGAGGCTGAGGACGACCGAGATGGTCAGAAAAAGCTTTGACTGCCGTTTGCCGCGAAAGCGCTCCGTCAGCAGGGCGAACACGTAGCCCTGCGTGATGGACAGAAGCATGAAGACGACGAAGCGCGGCTCGCCCCACGCGTAGAAGAACAGGCTGGCGAGAAGCAGAACGGCGTTCCGCAGCCGCTTCGGCGCGAGAAAGTACAGCGCAAGCGTACACGGAAGAAAGAAATAAAGGAAGGGAAGGCTGGAAAAAAGCATACGGACAGCTCCCGGTCAGAATTTACAGAATGGATTCCTCGTGCGCGATGGCGGCGTCGGGGTACGCGGACTGAAGCTGATCGCGGAAGGCGTCGATCAGATCCTCGCTGCCGTACATGGAGACAACGTAGCGGTCCAGCGTGAAGACGACCAGCTTGTCGGGAAAGCCGCACATCCACTGCTTCGACTGAATGGCGTCGCGCATATCGTCCGCCAGCTTGGATGCGTCGTCGGCGTTCGCCGTGCGCAGAGCGCCGCAGGTGAAGGTGTTGACGTTCATCATGTGCATCAGGGAGGCCGCGTCGTCAATGAGCGTCGCGTCGTCCGTGGGAACGGTGAGCAGATAATTGAGGTTGTCGGGGTCGGAGAGGTCGAACGCGCCGGGCGCACCGTCCACGCTGTGCTCGTAATCGCCGCCGGCGGCGGGGAAACGGTCCTCTTCGCCGAGACCGTCCCACACGGTCGTCAGAAGGGTGAGCGCGTCAGCCGGCGCGTCGGAGGAGGCGCTGCCGCCGTCCTTTTTGCCGCAGGCGGCGAGCGCCAGCGCAAGGGCCAGCGCAAGAATAAGGGCAAGTGTTTTTTTCATGATCCAGATTCTCCTTGAAAATTTTTTTGCAGACCGCAAAACGGCGGTGCTGACAGGAATAGACGAAGAAAATAAAAAAAGGTTCCCACATTTCGATGGAAATTATTCCTCGCGGAGAAGAACGACCGGGCGGGAAGCCTTGCAATGCGGGGGGAAGCTTGTTATAATATCGGAGAAAATGCGGAAAATGCACGGATCGCCGGGGGCGATGCGGGGGGTTCGTTGAAGCCGCTAATGTGTAAAGGAGATGTACTATGCAGATATCACCGCTGTTGGAGATCGGACGCGGCATAACGGCGCTTGTCGGCGGCGGAGGGAAAACGACGCTGCTCTACACGCTTACGGAGGAGCTGAGAAAAAAGGGAACGGTCATTCTCTGCACCTCGACGAGGATCCGCCGTCCGGAGCAGTATATCACGCTGACCGGCGCGTCGGAGGAGGACGCGGCCGTTTCGCTTGCGTCTTTCGGCGCGATCTGTCTGGGGGAGACGGCGGAAAACGGGAAATTCTCCGCGCCGGAGCTGCCGTTTTCCGTGCTTGCGCAGCTGGCGGATTATGTGCTGGTGGAGGCGGATGGCTCGAAGGGGCTGCCGCTCAAGGCGCATGCGCCGTATGAGCCGGTCATTCCCGAGCAGACGCAGCGCGTCGTAATGGTCGTGGGCGCGGACGGCTTTGGGCGGACCGTGCGCGAGGTCTGCCACCGTCCGGAACGGTACGCGGAGCTGTGCGGCGCGGGGGAGGACGCCGTCGTTACGCCGGAGCTTGCCGCCCGCGTCCTGCTTGCCGAGGGGATCGGCGACCGGGTCTATGTCAATAAGGTCGAGTCGGCGGAGGATTATGAGAACGCGGCTACGCTTGCGTCGCGTCTCAGCTGCCCCGTCGTATCGGGAAGTCTGCACAGGGGGGTGTACGCATGCTTACGCTGATCCGCGGAGCGGGAGATATCGCCACCGGCGTTGCGCTTCGCCTGTGGCGCAGCGGGATCGACGTTGTGATGACCGATCTTGCGCAGCCGACGGCGATCCGCCGCACGGTGGCCTTTTCGGACGCGATCGTTCACGGAGAGACGACGGTGGAGGATGTGACGGCCCGGCTTGCCGCTTCGGCGGACGAGGCGCGCGCGCTGCTTGCACAGGGGATCGTTCCGGTGCTTGCCGACCCGGAGTGCCGCTGCCGCGCGGCGCTGGCGCCGGACGCGGAGGTAGACGCGATCCTTGCCAAGAGGAACCTTGGCACCGCGATCTCCGACGCGCCGGTCGTGGTCGGCGTCGGACCGGGCTTTACGGCAGGGGAGGACTGTCACGCCGTTGTTGAGACGATGCGCGGGCACACGCTCGGCCGCGTGATCTATCGCGGGAGCGCCATCCCGAACACCAACATTCCCGGGCTTATCGGCGGCTTTGCGGGGGAGCGCGTGCTGCGCGCCCCGGCGGACGGCGTGTTCCGTCAGGCGCTGGAGATCGGCGCGGTCGTCAAGGCCGGCGACGTCGCCGGTTACGTTGACGGCGTTCCGATGAAATGCACCATAGACGGCGTGCTGCGCGGTCTTCTGGCGGACGGCGTTCCGGCGTTTCGCGGGATGAAGGCCGGCGATGTGGACCCGCGCGGAGACGCGGAGTACTGCCGCACCGCCTCGGACAAGGCGCTTGCCGTCGGCGGCGGCGTGCTGGAGGCGGTGCTGCATCTCACCGGCGCTCTGCGGCGGACGGAGCGCGGATAGCATGTCCGGTCCGGTTTTTCAGTCGGACGCTTTGCGATAAAATTTCTTCTTGACTCTGCCACACTGTCAGGGCTTACACTCTTCCCGAGCTCAAAAAACAGAGAGGCACGGAGGTACCGCCATGCTGAAAATCGGAGATTTTTCAAAGCTGTCCAGAGTGAGCATCCGCATGCTGCGCTATTATGACGAGATCGGGCTGCTAAAGCCGGTCCGGACAGATCGGTTTACCGATTACCGCTATTACAGCGAGGCGCAGCTGCCGACCGTCTGCCGCATCAAGGCGCTGCGGGACATGGGCTTCGGCCTTGCCGACGTGCGCGCCATCCTTCCCGTTTACGGCGACCGCGAGAAGCTTGACGCGTTTCTTGCGGACCGTCAGGCGGAGCTGAGGCGGCAGCAGGCCGACACGGAGCAGCGCCTGCGGCTTCTGGACACAGCCAGAGAACGGCTGAGAAAGGAAGAGAATATGAGCTATGATGTGACCGTTAAGACCCTGCCCGAGCGCTATGCCGCCACCGTCCGCATGACCATTCCCCGTTACGAGGACGAAGGGATGGTGTGGCAGGTCCTCTGCCGGGAGACGGACGATATGGACCTGATCCCCGCGTCCCCGTGCTATTGCAGCGTCGTGTTTCTTGACGGCGAGTACAGGGAAAAGGACGTGGAGATCGAGGCGCAGAAGACCGTCAAGGGCCGGTATCCCGACACCGAGCATGTGAAATTCCGCACGCTTCCCGCCGTCACCTATGCCGGCTGCACCTTCAAGGGCGGATATGAGCAGATAAACGACGTGACTGCGGAGCTTACCGCGTGGATCGAGGCGAACGGCTACGAG
>CAKTJA010000055.1 GCA_934567115.1 uncultured Oscillospiraceae bacterium | reverse complement strand
ATATCGTCCTTGCCGCAGAGCAGTACATGAAGGATTCCGGCATTGCCGACACGATGCTGATCCTGCCTGAGTTTGAGTTTTATCTTTTCGACGACGTGGCATGGAAGGTCGCGCCGAACGAGATCGGCATGAGCCTCGACGCCGAGCAGGCGCACTGGAACGGCGACATCAACGGGCGCGGCGTTATCGTTCCGCGTCAGGGACACTATCACATCGCCAAGCCGCTCGACCGGACCTATGAATGCCGCAGCGAGATGTGCCTTCTGATGGAGGAGGCCGGCATTCCCATCAAGTACCATCATCCCGAGGTCGGCGGCGCGGGCCAGTTCGAGATCGAGCCGAAACTCGGTCAGATGTCCAAGATGGCGGACGCGACGATGCTGATCAAATACATCATCCGCAATACCGCGCTCAAGTACGGGAAGACGGCAACCTTTATGCCCAAGCCCGTTTACGGCGAGGCCGGAAGCGGAATGCACGTTCACATGCTGCTGCTCAAGGACGGTCAGCCGGTCTTCTCCGACGACAACGGCTACTCGCACCTCAGCCGCGAGGCGCACTGGTTCATGGGCGGTCTTCTCAAGCACATCCACTCGCTCTGCGCGCTCACGAATCCGTCCACCAATTCGTTCAAGCGTCTGGTCCCCGGCTTCGAGGCTCCGGTCACGGTCGGCTATGCGACGAGCAACCGCAGCGCCGTTATCCGCATTCCCGCCTATGCCAAGTCGCCGAATCTGCGCCGCTTCGAGCTGCGCAATCCGGACGCCACCTGCAATCCCTACTTCTGCTATGCGGCGCTTCTGATGGCGGGGCTTGACGGCATAGAGAACAGGATCGATCCGCATGAGAACGGCTGGGGTCCCTACGACGTGAATCTCTACACGCTTTCGGACGAGGAGAAGGCGAAGCTTCAGGGGTTGCCCACCTCGCTCGACGCGGCGCTTGACGCGCTGGAGAAGGATCACGACTACCTCACGAAGGGCGGCGTGTTCCCGGAGACGCTGCTGAGGAACTTTGTTGCCGCCAAGCGGAAGGAATGCGCAGCGATGGCCGCCATCCCGCACCCGGCGGAGTATGAGCGCTACTACAATCTGTAAATTTTCAGACGCTGATGGGGAGACCGTCCGTTTGGGCGGCTCCCCATCCGGGCGCTCTGCCATTTTTCTTACATGTGAAGGAGATGTGCCATGGAACAGGCCATGTTGGACCGGATCGTTGCGCTCCGCGCCGCGCTGCACGGCTGCGCGGAGGTTTCCGGACATGAAAACGCGACCAAGCGGATGCTGACGGACTTCCTGCGCGAGAGCACGACGCTGGAGCTTCACGAGCTTGCGGAGGGCTTTTACGCCGCGCACCGCGAAAAGGATACGGAAAAGCCCGCGATCGTTCTGCGCGCGGACTATGACGCGCTCGCCATGCCGGACGGCGGGGCGGCGCATCTGTGCGGACACGACGGGCACGCCGCCGCGCTGTGCGCCGTCGCGCTCCTGCTGGAGGGGCAGCGCGTCGGACGCGACGTGTTCCTGCTGTTTCAGGGGGCGGAGGAGACCGGAGCCGGCGCCGCGCAGTGCTGCGCTCTGTTCGACCGGGAGACGGTCGGGGAGATTTACGGAGCGCATAATCTGCCGGGCTTTCCGCTCGGACAGGTGCTCACCCGCGCGGGGACCTTCGCCTGTGCGAGCCGGGGCGTTACGCTCCGCTTTGTCGGGAAGCCGGCCCATGCCGCCTATCCGGAGACCGGGATCTCGCCCGCGCCGGCGGTCGGCCGTCTGCTCGCGGAGCTGGAGACGCTTGCCGCACCGGAGCGGTATCGCGGCATGACGCTGTGCACCGTCATTGGGACGCAGATGGGGGAGAAGGCCTTCGGCGCGGCGGCGGAATCCGCCGAGGTGTGGCTGACGCTGCGCGGCGAGCACGACGACGATCTGGAAAAGCTGCACCGAAGCGTCCTCAAGCGCTCGCGCGAGCTGGCGGGGCAGTACCGGCTTGATATTTCCGATCAGGTGCAGGACGTTTTCCCGGCGACGGAGAACGACGCGCTGTGCGCAAGCCGCGTGCTGCGTGTGTGCGGCGGCGCTCTGCTGCGCGAGCCGATGCGTTGGAGCGAGGATTTCGGGCACTATCTGCGTTTGTGCCGTGGGGCGTTTTTCGGGATCGGCGCGGGGGAGAAGCACCCGCAGATCCATACCGAGAGATACGAGTATCCGGACGCGCTTCTTGCGCCGACCGCGGAGGCGTTTTGGGCGCTGATCACCGCGTAGCTCCGTAAATGGGGCGCTCCGGATCGTGGGGCCTCGACGCGCGGTTCCTCCCGCCGGAAGATTTTTCGGCGGTGCGGGGGACGGCTTGCGGACGATACCGTTAAGCTGCGCGGCTTCGGGTAAAATGCTGCGAAAAACAGCGGCTTTTTACATGAATGGTTGGAAAAATATGAAAATGAGATTGAGAGCCGGGGCGAAAGCCCCGGCTCTCAATGACAGTGCGTTCAGGAACGCGCTCTCCTTTCGCGCCACGCTTACAGAATTTCCAGCACGCGGTAATCCTTGTCCTCAACGGCCTTTTTCAGCACGCTGTCCTCAACGCTCTGCGAAAGCGTGACGACGGCGGAGCCGGCGGTATGATCCACCTGCGCGTCGGAGACCTCCGGAAGGCTCTCAAGCGCCTTCTTGACGGCGGCCTCGCAGTGGGCGCACATCATGCCCTCGATCTTCATGGTTTTTTTCATTGTGTGATCCTCCTTTTTAATTTGTGATTTTTTACGTCTGTATCTGCGGTCGTGCTTGGGATCGCGCAGGGTGAAGAGGTTCAGCCGCAGAGCGTTCGACACCACGCAGAAGCTTGAAAGGCTCATCGCGGCCGCGCCGAACATCGGGCTGAGCGTCAGCCCCAGCGGAATGAATACGCCGGCGGCCAGCGGGATCCCGACGGTGTTGTAAAAGAAAGCCCAGAAGAGATTTTCATGGATGTTGCGCAGGGCCGCACGGCTGAGCCGAATGGCGGCGGGAACGTCGCTCAACCGGCTTTTCATCAGCACCACGTCCGCCGCGTCGATGGCGACGTCCGCGCCCGCGCCGATGGCAACGCCCACGTCCGCGCGGGTGAGAGCCGGCGCGTCGTTGATCCCGTCGCCGACCATGGCGACCTTTCCGCGCTCCTTCAGCCGGCGGATCTCGCGCTCCTTCCCGTCGGGGAGCACGCCCGCGATCACGCTGTCAACGCCCGCGCGTGAACCGATGGCGCGCGCGGTGCGCTCGTTGTCGCCGGTGAGCATGACGACCTCCACGCCCATGCCCTGAAGCTCGCGCACGGCCTGCGGGCTGTCCTCCTTGATGACGTCTGCTACGGCGATGACGCCGAGCAGACGACCGTCCTCGCTGAACAGGAGCGGCGTTTTGCCCTCCTGTGCCAGCGCTTCCGCCCGCGTCTGCACGGACTCCGGCACCTTCGCGGCGGTGCGGATGAAGGCGAGGCTTCCTCCGCTGAGCGTGCGTCCCTGGCGCACGGCGGTCAGTCCGCTGCCGGGGAGCGCCTGAAAATCGGAGACCTCGTCCGCCGTGAGCCCCGACTCTGCGGCGCGCTGCAAAACGGCCCGTGCAAGGGGGTGCTCGCTCCGCTGCTCCAGAGAGAGCGCCGCACGCAGCAGAGCTTCCTCGCTCACGCCTTCGGCGGGGAGCAGGTCGGTCACGCGCGGCTCGCCGGCGGTGATCGTGCCGGTCTTGTCGAGCGCGACGATCTCGACGCGGCCCATCTCCTCAAGGGAGGCCGCCGTTTTGAAGAGAATGCCGTTCTTTGCGCCCACGCCGCTTCCGACCATGATCGCCACCGGCGTGGCAAGCCCCAGCGCGCAGGGACAGCTGATGACCAGAACGGAGATCCCTCGCGCCAGCGCGTAGCCGACGCTCTGCCCCAGCAGGAGCCATACGACGGTCGTGACCGCCGCGACGGCAATGACGGCGGGCACGAATACGCCGGACACGCGGTCTGCGATCTTGGCGATGGGGGCCTTGGTGGCGGCCGCGTCGCTGACCATGCGGATGATCTGCGAGAGCGTGGTGTCCTCGCCAACGCGGGTCGCGCGGCACTTGAGGAAGCCGGACTGATTCACCGTCGCGGCGGAGACCGCGTCGCCCGCGCTCTTGTCCACGGGTAGGCTCTCGCCCGTCAGCGCGGCCTCGTTGACAGCGCTCGCGCCCTCAAGCACCACGCCGTCCACGGGGATGCTCTCGCCGGGGCGGACAACAAATATGTCGTCGCGGAGGACCTGCTCAATGGGAACGACGGTCTCCTCGCCGCCGCGCAGGACCGTCGCGCTCTGCGCGGCAAGCTTCATCAGGCTGCGAAGCGCGTTGGTGGTCCGTCCCTTTGCGCGCGCCTCCAGCATTTTGCCGACGGTGATAAGCGTGAGGATCATGGCGGCGGACTCGAAGTAAAGCTCCATCATATAGTGCATCACCGCGTCCGCGTCGCCGTGCGTCTGCGCGTCGGTCATGGCGAAGAGTGCGTAGGTGCTGTAAACAAACGCCGCGGCCGCGCCGAGCGCGACGAGCGTGTCCATGTTGGGCGCGCGCCGCCACAGGCTTTTAAAGCCGCTGACGAAAAACCGCTGGTTGATGACCATGACGGCGGCTGTCAGAAGCAGCTGCGTCAGTCCCATCGCGACGTGGTTGCCGTCGTAGAAGGACGGCAGGGGCCAGTTCCACATCATGTGCCCCATCGAAAAATACATCAGGACGAGCAGAAAGCCCACCGACCAGATCAGCCGCCGCCGCAGCGCCGGTGTTTCGCGGTCCTCAAGCTGCGCCTCCGCCTCCGACGGGGAGGACGCCGCTGCGCCCTTGAGCGACGCGCCGTAGCCTGCGGCCTGAACGGCGGCGACCACGTCCTGCGGCGAGGCGGTCCCCTCAACGCCCATCGAGTTTGTCAGAAGGCTGACGGAACAGGCCGTGACCCCGGGGAGCGCGTTTACCGCCTTTTCCACGCGCGCCGAGCAGGCCGCGCAGCTCATGCCGGTAACATTATATTGCGTCATTTTTTCCACCTGCTTTTTGAGTTGTACGGATAGGATGAGCGGTTTTTGCCTATTTCATAAGCTTTTGCAGCGTCGCGGCCAGCTCGTCGATCGCCTCGTCGCGGCCCGCGCGGATGTCCTGTACGACGCAGGTGCGGATATGGTCGGCGAGCAGCTCGCGGTTAAAGGCGTTGACCGCCGCGCTGACCGCCGCTGACTGCATGAGGATATCCGGGCAGTAAGCGCCGCTTTCCACCATGCCGCGTATGCCGCGTATCTGCCCCTCGATGCGGTTGAGGCGGTGGATCAGCCGCCTGTATTCCTCGGGCGTCCGCTCCTTTTTTCGTTCGGCGCACGGACAGCCGTTCTCCTCCTTCATAAAAGTCACCTCCCATACCCCTGTGGGGTATTTTGACTATATACCCTATGGGGGTATTTGTCAAGAGGAAAATACAAAGCGCGCGGAGGTCTGCCGCCCGCAGGACGCAAAGCGCCGGGAGCAAACGCGGATATCCGACGTTCGCTCCCGGCTGACCGGAGTATTGAGATGTGCGCGTTATTTCGCGGCGGAAAGCGCCTTCTTCTGCCGCTTGCGGCTGCGGCGGTGCGACAGATTGTCGATCACGCAGTAATAGACCGGCGTAAAGAGAAGGGTGATGACCGTCGAGATGATCATGCCGCTCATCATGGTAACGCCCATATCGCTCATCATCTCGTTCGTGTCGCCGATGCCGAGCGCCATCGGCACCATGGCGAGGATCGTCGTCAGCGCGGTCATCATGATCGGGCGGACGCGGAGCGGGCACGCGTGAAGAACGGCGTCCTCGCGGTCCTCGCCGCGCTCTCTGCGGATGCGGATATAGTCCACCAGAATGATCGAGCTGTTGACGACGGTTCCCGCCAGCATGATGAGAGAGACAAGGGAGATCATCGACAGATCCCTTCCCGTGAGCGGGAGGGCGAACAACGCGCCGGTGAACGCGACCGGGAGGATCATCATGATCATGACCGGCATCAGGAAGGACTCGAACTGCGCGGCAAGCACGAAGTAGACCAGACCGAGAGCCACCAGCAGCGCCAGCAGCAGATCGCCAAAATTGTCCATCATGTCCTCGTAGGAGCCGCCGGTCTCCGCCGTGTAGCCCTCGGGCAGCTGATAGGCGTCGAGGATCTCCAGCAGACGGGCCGTCATCGCGGCTGTGTCGCCGCTGGCGGTGCTGCCGCTGATGGTGACCTGCCGGGACTGGTTGACGCGCTGGATGCTCTGCGGGGCCTGCACGATATCGACCTGCGCCACGGAGCTGAGGGGAACGTAGCCTCCGGTCGCCGTCGGGACCGGCATGGAGCGCAGCGCGTCCAGATCCGAGGACGACGAGCCGTCGCCCTTGACCACAACGTCAAGCTCCCGGTTGTCGATCGTCACGGTGGTGGCGGTGCTGCCGGTCAGCTCCGAACGGACGGCCGCGCCGATGGCGGCGGCGGTCAGCCCGTAGCGGGAGGCGGCCTCGCGCGCGATCGTGACCTTCACCTGCGGGACCTGATCGGATACGGTGCTGGTCACGTCCACCGCGTCGGGAAGCGCCGCGACCTGCTTTTCGAGGTCCGCCGCGATCATCGTCAGGGTGTCGTAGTTGTCGCCGGTGATGTCGATTTGAATGTCGCTTCCGCCGCCCATCATCGACGACATGTCGGAGGTGCTGACCGTAAGCTCGCAGCCGGCGACGTCGGCAAGCGCGGTGCGCAGCGCGTCCGCGATCTGCGCGGAGCTGCGCTCACGCTCGTTTCGGTTCACCAGCGTCAGGCCCACCGTTGTGGAGCTGCCCATCATCGATGAGCCGGAATCTCCGGACGCCATGTAGTACATGCTCTCAAGCTCGGGCACCTGCTCGACCGCCACCGTGCTCACGCGGTCGGCGATCGCCGCAGCCTCGTCCAGACTGGAGCCGATGGGCATGGAGATCGAGATGGAGACCTCGCCCTGATCCATTTCCGGGATCAGGACCATTTTGGTGGACAGGCAGCACACGAGGAAGAAGACCACCAGTCCGGTGGAGACAAGCATGCCGACGCCAAGGTGATGGATGAAGTAATCCAGCAGCCGCAGGTACAGGGCCTGAAGCCGCTCGATCCAGCCGGAGACCTTTGCCGCGGCGCGGCTGCGCTTCTTTTCGGCGCGGCGCAGCGCGTCCTGCCGCACCTTGTTCTCATCGAGCAGAACATAGCACAGCAGCGGCACCCAGGTCAGCGCGATGATCAGCGAGGCGAGGATCAAGAACGCGATCGTCAGGCAGAAGTCCTTGAACATCATGCCCGCGATGCCGCCGGTCAGTCCCAGCGGCAGGAACACCGCCACGGTCGTAAGCGTTGAGGCGACGACGGAGGCCGTGATCTCGCGGGTCCCCTCCACACAGGCGGTCATGCGGTCGCTGCCCTCGGCGGCAAAGCGGTATATGTTCTCCAGCACGACGATGGAGTTATCCACGATCATGCCGACGCCCATCGCCACACCGCCAAGGCTCATCATGTTCAGCGTCAGGTCGAACACGTTCATCAGCACGAACACCGTCAGAATGCATACGGGCATGGAGACGGCGATGGTCAGCGTCGCGCCCCAGCGCCGCAGGAACAGGAACACAACGATCGCCGAGAGCGCCACGCCGAGCGCGATATTCTCCAGCGCGGCCTGCACGGACATGTTGATGTAGTCGGAGGCGAGATAGGGCGCGGCGTACCGGACGGAGGGATTTTCCTCCGCCAGCGTCTTCAGGCGGCGCTCCACCGCGTTTGCGGCGGCGGCTTCGTTCGCGCCGGACTGCTTGGCGACCTGAAGGATCACGCAGCGGCTGCCGTTCATCTGCGCGACCGTGCTGAGCTCCTCGTCCTCCAGACTCACGTCGGCGACCTCGCCCAGACGCACGCTGCCGCCGGTCGGCAGCGGCACGAGCATGTTCGCCACCTCGTCCACCGTCTGAAACTTCGCGTCGGTGGTGACCGTCAGCTTCTTCGAGCCGTTGTGAACGTCGCCGCCGGGATAGAGAAGGTTCTCCGCTGCGAGGATCTGGGAGATATAGCTGTTGGAAAGGCCGTAGCCCGCCGCGCGCGCACGGTCAACGCGGACGGAGATCTGCTGCTGCGCGCCGCCGTAAACGGTGACGGAGGCAACGCCGTCGATGCGCTCAAGCGCGGGGGAGACCACGTTTTCCGCAAGCGTCTGAAGCTTTGCGGGGTCGTCGCCCATCAGGGCGATGACGGCGG
>CAKTJA010000054.1 GCA_934567115.1 uncultured Oscillospiraceae bacterium | reverse complement strand
TCCATCCGCACGGGCATGGAGGCGGTCTACACCCTGCTGAACGTCGACCGCGGCGTGCCGGAGGTCTGGGGCAGCAAGTACGACGTGCGCGAGCTGCTGCGCGCCTGCTACTACGCCATCGACAAAAAGCCCATCAGCGAAGCGCCTCTGTCCTTCAAGGAGAAGGAAATGCTTAAGCTGTTCCTGAAAAAGGCCAAGGGCACAGACGTTGAGATTTTGTTGAAAGAGAGCGGGCTCATCAAGTAAAAATTTCAAATTCAGCGGGCGGCTGCCGATGCAAAAGGAGCGTCGGCGGCCGCTTACCATGGATAAAATTCCCCAAAATTGTTTGCGTTAGCGGACAAAAGCGGGACGATAAGGAATGGACAAAGCTGAGGCGGTTCATTCATAGAACGGATACCTCAAAACATACAATCTCGCTGAGCGGAGGTGTTTGTTTTGAGAAAATCAACACAAGTGGTATTTACCATCGAATGCGGTTTGTCTTCTGACGAACTGATGAGAGCCATTCAGGACATCGTTCTTTCCAAGCTGATTGCCGGCGGGGAGGAGGCCGGCACATGAGAATGTGCGGATACGCACGGGTCAGCACCGACGAGGAACGGCAATTAGATAGCTTAGAGCATCAGATGGAGTTTTTCTCGGACTTCGCAAAGCAGCACGGGCATCATCTGGTCAATGTTTACACGGATGAAGGGATCACAGGCAGGCAGCTCAAAAAGCGCGATGCGTTCAATAAAATGCTGAGCGACTCAAAGCTTGGGCTGTTTGACCTGCTCGTAGTCAAGGATGTGTCTCGATTTGCCCGAAATACTGTAGACCTGCTCACGTCGATTCGACAGCTCAAATCGAGAGGAATCGACGTGATTTTTGTCAACAACAGCCAGAAGGTGCTTGGCGAATCGGAGTTCGTCATCACACTGCTTGGCGCTATGGCGCAGGAGGAAAGCGCAAATCTGTCCAAGCGCGTCAAGTTCGGGAAGAATATTACATCAAAGAAGGGAAGAGTGCCGCCGCGAATCTTCGGATATGACCGGATCGATAATTTCACCATGGAAATCAATGAGAGGGAGGCGGAGGTCGTCAGGGAAATCTACCGCCTCTACATCGACAAGGGGCTTGGATGCCGCCTTATCGCTGTCACACTCGCTGAAAAGCAGATGAAAACCAAGTTCGGTTACGAATGGAACCAGCGGAACATACGAAGGATACTGGAAAATCCGATTTACTGCGGTCACTACATCAATCACCGCTACACCATTGTAGACTTCCTTGAAGGAACGAGGAAGTCGCTGCCGGAGGAGGAGCACTACCATCACGAAAGACCGGAATGGGCCATCATAACGCCGGAGCGCTTTCAGCAGGCACAGGAAATTCTGGAGCAGAGGAGAAAACAATACGCGACCGAATATACGCATTTCACCGGGCGGTACAGCAGCCGGCATCTGTTCAGCACCCTGATTCGCTGCAAGGAATGCGGACGGGCCTTCTCACGAAGAGTGACGCATTACCCAAACTCCGATTACATCTACTGGCGCTGTCCGACCAATAACCAGTACACCTCAAAACGGTGCCCCAACAATACCATCGTCAGAGAGGACGATCTGATCGACACGCTCTCCGCCTACCTGAGAGAAGCTGTTTCCAACAAGGAGGCCATTGCTCAGGAAATCGCACGTAAGTTTAAGGAAGCGAACGAGGTGGAAGCGAGTGAGCCGGACGCCCAAACGCTTGAGGCGAAGAAGACCAAGCTGAAAGTAAAGCTGGAAAAGTATATGGAGATGTACGCCAATGACGTCATTACGATGGAGGCGCTGAAAAGCAGGACGGCGGAAATCAGCGAAGCTATCAACGTGATCGACGACCGGCTCCTTCTCCTTGAGGGACAGCGCACACAGGAAAGGACCATCGAGAGCATCACAAAGGACGCACTGGCGGAAATCGAACGCTTTCTCAGCCTGCGATCCGCGACCAATATGGACCTTAGAAAAATCGTGGATTCCATTGTTGTAGACAGTGAAAAAAACGTAAAAATCAATCTGAAAATAGCGGGAAATGTGTAAGGAAGGATTGCTTTACATACCTATTTGGTATTGACCGCAGAGGCTGTCGATCCGCTGCTGCTGTGCGCGCGCATCGTCGATTGCAGCTGCGGCTGCGGTCAGACGTCCTGTGGCTGCGGCCAGACGTCCTGCAACTGCGGCTGCGGCGACGGTACGGCGATGTGCGGCGTGCCGTGCGGCATTGCGGACGCCTTCGACGATCCGATCATCTTCGAGCCGCAGACCAGACGCGTGTGCATCTCCATCGGTCAGTTTTCCATCGTCCGTCTGGAGCGGGATACCCAGCTGCTCATTCCGGTGTTCGACTACTGCATCCCGAGCGGGAGCTGTCAGGCGGTCGGCAGCGTGTCGTGCAGCGCCTGCGACGATCCCTGCGAGATGTTTGAAAGCGTCAGCTTCCCCACAAACGATTTCTTCCCGGCGGGCATCGCCTCCCCGCAGGAGGACGGCGCGGAGCCGCCCGCACCGGGCTGCTCCTGCTGCAAGTAGGAGACGCGGCTGAACCCGGCCATAACGCCGGAGCGGGAGCCGGACCTTTTCGGTCCGGCTCCCGTCCTTTCCGCACCGGGCCGCGAGGGACTTCGCATGGGGACCGGAGCGACGGATCCGTACGCGGAGCGCGCAAATGAAATCTTTTGAGTGGACAGGTCATAACCTGTCCGCTTTTTTCATACAGTTGGATATCTCATAAGGAAGGGGCGGAGAGAATGGAGGAAAAACACGCCGCGCGCTGTGAAGAAGCGTGCGCGCTGCTGCCGCCAAGGTTCCGCAGGGCGGCGATGCAGCTGCCGGAGCATCAGAAGCGGCGGACGGAGGAGTTCCGTCTGCGCGCGGGACAGCCGCCCACGGCGCTGCTGCCGGAGGGGGAGATCCCGCTGCCGTACTTCGGCGCGGACCGCTGCGTCTCTCCGGAGGAGCTTGCGCGGATGGTGGACACGCTGACCGACTACTCCCGCTATGCCTGTACGGAGACGCTGCGGCACGGCTATCTGTGCCTGCCCGGGGGCTTTCGTCTCGGCGTGTGCGGGACGACGGTGCTGCGGGACGGGAGGGTCGACGGGCTGAGGGACATTTCCTCGCTTGCGCTGCGCATCGTAACGGAGCGCGTCGGCCTTGCGGACGAGGTGGCGGGCGAGCTGTTTGACGGAGACCGTTTTTGCAGCACGCTGATCCTCTCGCCGCCCGGCGGGGGGAAGACCACGCTTCTGCGCGACCTTGTCCGCAGACTGTCGTGCGGCGGCGAGGCGCACCCCGCGCTGCGCGTCGCGGTGATCGACGAGCGCGGAGAGCTGGCCGTCTGTGCGGGCGGAGAGCCGCGCATGACGCTTGGAACGCATACGGACGTTTTGAGCGGCTGTCCGAAGGCGGTGGGGATCGGCATGGTGCTGCGCGCGATGAACCCGCAGGTGATCGCCGTTGACGAGATCACGGCGGCGGAGGACGTGGCGGCGATGTCACAGGCGGCGAACTGCGGCGTTGCGCTGCTTGCGACGATGCACGCGGCGGACCCTGACGAGCTGGTGCGAAAGCCGCTTTGGACGTATCTTCGGGAGGCCGGCGTTTTCACGCGGACCGTGACCGTGGAGGGCGCGGGGAACAGACGGCGCTGCCGTACGGAGGAAGCGCCGTGCTGAAGCTTGCAGGGGCGGCGCTGATCGCGGGAGGCGCGCTGATGATCCGGCAGCGTCTGCTTCTTGCCGGGAAAAGGGAGCGGGAGACGCTGGACGATCTTGCCGCCGCGCTCGCGTGTCTTGAACGCGGTGTGAGGACGTCGCTCCGTCCGCTGCCGCGTCTGCTGGAGGAGCGCGGGATCGGGCGGTACGCAGACGAATTTTTCGAAAGGGTGCTGGCGGCCCGCGCCGCCGACGCCGACCGTTCGCTCTCCGACTGCTGGCGCGAAGCGGCGCGGCGGCTCGCCCTGTCCACGAGAGAGCGTGAGACGCTGGCGCGCGTGAGCGATGCGTTCGGCGGCGAGGAGGAGGGGCTGCTTTCCGCGCTGCATGGCGCGCTGGAGGAACTGAACGCGGCCCGGCGGGAGCGTGCGCGGACGGCCCGGGAGGACGCGAGGCTTATCAACGCGGTCTGTCTCAGCGCGGGAACGCTTTTGACGATTCTTCTGATATGAAAGGCAAAAATACTTTACATAGGAGAGGGTTAAATGGATATTGATCTCGTTTTTAAAATTGCCGCCATTGGGATCGTCGTCGCCGTGCTCAACCAGCTGCTGGTGCGGTCCGACCGTCCGGATCAGGCAATGCTTGTGAGCCTTGCGGGACTTGTGACAACGATGATGCTGCTTGTGCGCGAGATCAGCTCGCTGTTTGAGCTGGTCAAGACGCTCTTCGGGTTTTAGGGCGATGGACGTTTTGCTCAAGATCGCGGCGCTGTGTCTGGTCGCATCGGTGGCCGCTCCGCTGCTGCGGCGCGGCGGGGACGAGCTTGCGCTTGTCTTTGCGCTGGGAACCGTGCTGTGCGCGGGGGCGCTTCTGACCTCCGCCGCCGGCGAGCTTGCCGCGCTGGGCGGCGAGCTGCTTTCGCTGACGGGATTGGCCGGCTCCGTCTTCACGCCGCTTTTGAAGGTGACGGCCATTGCGCTGACGGTGCGCATCGGCGGCGCGTTCTGCCGGGACGCTTCACAGAATGCGCTGGCCTGCGTGCTGGAGACGGCGGGCGTGGTCTGTGCGCTGCTTGCCGCCGCTCCGCTGCTTCGGGCGGTGCTTGAGCTGATGGAGGGTCTGATGTGAAACGAGTGGTATTTTTTCTGCTCGCGGCGTTTGCTCTGTGCGTTTTTGCACGCGGGGCGGAGCTTCCGGACGAGCTTCTTGAAGCGCTTCCCGAGGAGGCGGCGGAGCTGACGCAGGACGAGGACATGGCGGCGGGCGGCGTGGAGAGGCTGCTGCACGGCGCGCTCGACGCCTTTCAAAGCGCATGGCGGGAGGCGCTTCGCGGCGCGGTGCTGCTGGCGATGGTCGCGCTGCTCTGCGGCGCGGCGGAGGGACTTGCCTCCACCGGAGGGGAGACGGCGGCGCGGTTCGTTCCGATGGCGGGAGTGCTGGCGGTCACGACGATCTCCGCCGGGGACCTTTCGGCGCTCATCGGGCTTGGCGTTTCCGCGATGCAGGAGCTTTCCGCCTTTGCAAAGCTTTTGCTGCCGACGATGGCGGCGGCGCTGGCGGGCTGCGGCGGCGTGTTCACGGCGAGCGCGTGGCAGGTCGGAACGCTTTGGGCGGCGGACGTGCTCATGAGCGTGATCGAGGGACTGCTGCTTCCGCTGACCTATTGCCATATCGCGCTGGCCTCCGCCGGCGCGGCGCTTCCGGAAAGGGGGCTTGACAAGCTTGCGGATGGGCTGAAAAAGCTGATCTCCCGGGCGCTGTGCGCCGTGGTCACACTTTTCACGCTCTACCTTTCGGTGAGCAACGTTCTCACCGGAAGCGCGGACCGCACGGCGGTCAAGGCCGCACAGGCGGCGGTCTCGGGAGCGGTGCCGGTGGTCGGCGGCATTCTTTCCGACGCGGCGGAGGCCGTTCTCGGCGCGGCGCACTCGCTTCGCGCGGCGATCGGCGCCGTCGGAGTGTTCGGCGTTCTGTTCCTCTGCCTTACGCCGCTCGTGCGTCTCGGCGTACAGTTCCTGCTTTACAGGGCGGCGGCGTTTGCCGCGTCGGTCAGCGGCGTCAAGACGGTCGAGCGTCTGCTGGAGCAGCTGGGAGACGCCTTCGGCCTTGTATTCGGGATGACGGCGGCGTGTGCGCTTTTGCTGCTTGCGTCGCTTCTGGTCTCAATTTCAATGGTGGTGATTTGATGGAGCTTATACGGCAGTGGCTGCTCGGCGTGGTGAGCTGCGCCTTTCTGGTCAGCCTCGCCGACCAGCTTGCGCCGGAGGGCGCGCCGCGCGGGATCGTGCGCTTCTGCGGCGGACTTATGCTGATCCTCTGCATGCTGCGCCCGCTTGGCGGGACGGAGCTTTCGGAGCTTGCGCCGGACGTCGGCGGGCTTGCCGAGGGAAGGGCGGCGCTGGCGGAGCGGTACGAGGCGGACAACAACAGGGCGCTTGCCGGGGTCATAGAGGAACGGACGGGCGCATATATTGAGGACAAAGCGCGTGAGCTTGGGCTTTCGGTGACGGCGGAGGTGGAAGCGCGCGAGGAGGGCGGCGCGATCCTTCCGGACCGTGTGACCCTCTTCGGCACGGAGAACGAGGCGCTCGCCGCGCTGATCGAAAGCGAGCTTGGCGTTGGGCGCGAACGGCAGGAATGGAGGGCGGCGAAATGAACGAAAAGCCGTGGGAGAAGGCGCTGGAGGCGTTTAAAAAGTATCGGCTCGCCGCAGCCGTCTGTCTGCTGGGCGTCGTGCTGATGCTGCTGCCCGGCGGGGAGAAGGAGAGCGCGCCGCAGAACGGGACAACGGAGGAGCGGTTCGACCGCCCGGCGGTGCAGGAGGAGATGGAAGATATTCTGCGCGCCATCGACGGCGTGGGCGAATTGAAGCTGATGCTGACGGTGGACTCCGGCACGAAGCGGGAGCTGGCGCAGGACAGCTCCTCCGAGCGCGGCGGCGCGGACGAATGGCAGCGCAGATCGGAGACGGTCGTCGTCAACGCGGGCAGCGGCATGCAGGAGGTCGTGGTGACGGCGAGCATTTATCCGCGCTATATCGGGGCGCTTGTGGTCTGCGAGGGCGCGGGGAGCGCGGAGGTGCGCCTCGCCGTGACCAACGCAGTCAGCGCGCTCACGAACCTGCCGAGCGACAGGATCTCGGTCATACAGGGGAAACCCTGAGACGGGGGCTGTAAGGCCGCGTCTCGATAAAAAAGTTTTTTTGGGAGGAAGAACATGAAAAAGCTGTGGAAGAGGAATACGGTTGCGGCGGCGGTTTTGCTGCTGGTGTGCGCGGCGATCTTTCTGAACGGGCGCTACGCGGAAAATGTGGAGGAGACCGACAAGATCCTCGGACAGTCCACGCTGGTGGACGGCACGTCGGGCGAAGCGGAGGAGGCGTCGGGCGAGGCGCTTGCAAGCGACTATTTCGCGACGGCCAGACTGACGAGGCAGCAGGCGCGCGACAGCGCGCTGAGCCTTTTGCAGGAGGCCTCCGGAAGCGCGGAGATCGACGGCGAGGCGGCGGAGGAGGCGGCGCAGAGCATTCAGACGCTTGCGGCCTATACGCTCTGCGAGGCGCAGATCGAAAACATGATAACGGCCAAGGGCTATGAGGACTGCGTGGTGTTCATGGCGGACGACAGCGTGAGCGTCGTGGTCTCCGCCGGGGAGGACGGCCTTCAGACCGAGGATATCGCAAGGATCACGGACATCGTAAAGCAGGAGACGGACCTCTCCGCCGACTGCATTAAGATCCTTGAGGTAAATTAGCTGTTGTAATTTTCGCTGAAGGGTGGTAAAATAGGAAAAAGTATCATTACCATACAGCAAGGAGAGACAGCAATGGGTGAAAACCGCGAGTATCTGACGCAGACCGATCAGGACGGAAGCATCAATATTTCCGAAGACGTTATGGTCACCATCGCGTCCGGGGCCATCGGCGAGATCGAGGGCGTCGGCGCCATGATGACGACCGTGACTGAGCAGATCACCGAGCAGTTTACGGGGAAGAAGCCCTCGCGCGGCGTGCATATGGAGGTGCAGGACGGGGAGATCGTGCTGGACATCTATCTGACGGTGAAGTACGGCTTCCCCATTCCGGAGGTCGCGTCCAAGGTGCAGGACGCCGTGATGAGCGCCGTCGCCTCGATGACGGGCTTCGCCGTGAAGGCGGTCAACGTCCATGTGGGCGGCGTCAGCTTCAATTAACAGAGAAAGAGAAAAGGACAAGGAAGCCTATGGTTCGCAATACAGCAAGAGAGATCGCCGTTCATCTGGCCTACGAGCTGAGCTTTTCCGGAAAAAGCGTGGATGAGCTGCTCGACGAAAGGCTCAGCCGGGAAAGCTTCCGCGCTCTGGCGGAGGAGGATGAGCTTTACGCCGATGCGCCGAACGCCGGGCAGGAGGAGTATATCCGCACGCTTGTGCGCGGCGTCGCCGCCCACGCGCCGGAGCTGGACGATTTCATCGCCCGCTATGCAAGGGGGTGGAGCTTTGACCGCATCCCGCTGGTGGCGTCCGCCATCATGCGCGTGGCGATGTATGAGATCCTCTACTGCCGCGACATACCGAATTCCGTCGCCATCAACGAGGCGGTGGAGATCGCCAAGAAGTACGAAACGCCAGAGACGGTCAAGTTCATCAACGGCATCCTCGGCTCGTTCGTGCGCACGGAGATCAGCGCAGAGT
>CAKTJA010000053.1 GCA_934567115.1 uncultured Oscillospiraceae bacterium | reverse complement strand
CGTTCGAGCGCTTCGGTGTCCAGAAAGGCGTCGCCGTGATCGACGCGGCCGAGCGTGCGCAGCGCGCCCGCGGCATACAAAAGGCCCTCGGAGAGGGTTGTTTTGCCCGCGTCGACATGGGCTAACACACCTATACAACAGCGTTTCATAATGCAAAAAATTCTTTCATGATATACTGATAAGCCTTCCTAAGCGCGGATATAGATGCGCTTTGATGCTGCCATTCCGTTTCGGAGGTCTGTCCGCGTTGCTCCTATTATGGCAGATTATCTCTGATTCTTCAATGCCTGCTGCGGCTCTTTCCATATTCTTTTGCGGCGCGGTGCCTTTTTACGCTGTCGGCACGGCGCTTCAACGTAGCCAATATTTCAGGGCGGCGGGATTTTTCCCGCCGCCCTTGGCTTTATAAGCTTCGGATATTCAGTCCTTGACATAGTGCCGCCACAGGAACGTTACGATCTGCGCGCGCGTGCATTCATCGTTCGGCGCGAACAGACCCTCTCCGATACCGGTGGTAACGCCGGTTGCAGCCGCCCAGGCGACCGCGTCTGCGTAGTAGCTGTTCGCGGAGACGTCGCTGAACGCCGTGCCGCCCTCTGTCAGCGTGCCGAGCGCCCGGAACAGGAACGTTACGCTCTGCGCCCTTGTGCACGTCGCATCGGGATCGAAGCGCCCCGTGTCGTCGCCCGTGGTGATGCCGTTCTCCGCCGCCCAGACGACCGCCTTATAGTAGTACGCGCCGGGCTTGAGATCCGGGAAGGGGCTCTCTGTGCTCTTCGGCTCCGGGCAGCCCGCCGCGCGCCACAGGAACGTTACGATCTGCGCACGTGTGCAGGGCAGGTCCGGACCGAACCGGTTTTCGCCGATCCCCTTTGTGACGCCGTTTTTAACGGCCCACTTCACCGCCTCGTAGTACCAAGCGTCCTCCGGAACGTCGATGAAGAAGGGGCCCCCGATCCCGGTAAAGCGGACGCGCACCGACACCCCGCCGTCAGGCATGGTGAAGGTGTACTTTCCGCCGCCCTGGTCGACAAGGTCGAGGGGATTGCCGTCCTCGTCCGTGACCGTGATGTCGTCCAGCTCATGATCCGGGTCGGGTGTTACGATGACGGTCACCGTGTCGCCCTCGGGCGCGTTGGGAGGCGTGATATCGACCGAGCCGCCGTCCGGCTTTTCGGGAACGGTGATCGGATGTTCAGACCCGGAGCCGCCGTTTCCGCCGCCAGAGCCGCTTCCGCCGTTTCCACCGCCCGAGCCGCCGCCCGAGCCGCCGCCCGAGCCGCCGCCCGAACGCGTGGAGACGGTCAGAACGCCGTCCTCATAAACGATCTCGTCCTCATAGTTTCCGCCGGCGGGAGCCATCGCACCGGATGCGCGGATCGCCGTGACGCCGGCTCTGCTCATATCGGGCGTGCCGACATAGCGCAGCGTGGGGGCGGCGGAGAGCCGCTCGCCCGCCTTGAGGCCGGAGACGGTGTAATCCTTCCCCTCCTCGGGAGCGTCCAGACTCGGCGCGGTCTCGCCGACATAGGCGGTCTTGCTGCCGACCTTGACGGTGATAACGCCCTTGGCGACCGTGAGCACGCAGCTGGCAGTCGTCTCGTCATATGCGTCGGTCTCGGAAGCGGTGGCGTTGATCGCCGCCGTGCCCGCGCCGACAATGCTCACCCTGCCCGTGAGCGGGTCCACAACGGCGACAGAGGGATCGGTGCTCGCGTAGGTCACGCTGCTGCCTTCCTCCGCACCCACGGCGGAAACCGTGAAGTCCGCGTCGCCGTAAGTCCTGCGTAGCTCCGCCTCGGCGAAGCGGAAGCCGCTCTGCGCGTCCTTGCTGCTCACCGTCAGCGTGACGGTGACGGTGAAATCGTTGTAGTTCGTGCTGCTGACGGGGATCGTGACAATGGCCGTCTTCCCCGCGTCGGCGGAGCTGCCGCCGAACCGGAAGCTGAGGACCGTGCCGCTGATGGACGGAGCGCCGTCAAGGACCGCGCTGTCGTCCCGCACGGAGATGCTGCCGAAGACGTACCCGGACGGGAGGCCGAGACCGGCGAGGTTTACGCTGCCGTCGGTCCCGAACTTCGCTCTTCCAAAGGCGGAGGTCGTGCCGGCATAGTCCGCCTTGCCGATCGAGGGAACGACCTGCACGCTCAACGGCTCGTAATTCCCCGCGCCGGCGGCGGGGGTGAAGACCGCGGGATACGCCGTCGTGTTCCCCGCGTCGGGGATCGTTTCACCGGTGAAGGCCCACGCGCCGGGGACCGCCGCGCTGTTCAGCATGGCGGTCAGGCCGGTGACGGGAATGTTTTTCAGCGCTGTACCGTAAACGGCGGAGGCAGAGGCGCTGCCCTCGACCGTCAGCGTCGCTCTGGTGATCTCGCAGGGAACGCTGATACTGTCGGCGGAGAGCCGATAGTTTCCGCTGCCGCTTCCGGTCAGCGTAAGAGCGAGCGCGACGCTGCTCTGACCGCCCACATTCGCGCTGTCGTACGCCGTGGGAGCGGCGCTGACCGTCACGCCGCTGTCGGCGGGAAGAATGCCGGTGATGCTCAGAGCACCGGAGAGACGGCCCGCAGCGACGGTCCCATCGTAGACCTTGCTCACACGGCAGCTGCCCGCCTCCGCGAAGACCGTCTTCCGCTCTACCGTCACATCGGCCCGCGCCGTACCGGCGTACAGGCTGTCCGTGTAGGAGACCGTCAGGGCCGCGCCGGTATCGGACGCGTTTTTGACCCGGACCGTAACCGTGTCGGTATCCGCCCCGGAGACGATCGTGAGAACGCTCTCGTCGGAGGAGGTCCACCGCCACACGCCGCCGGCGGCGCTGTTCCGCACAGCCGCGCGAACGGTGAAGTCCGCGTCGCCGTAGGTTTTCACGGCGGACGCGCCGGTGAGGCTCAGCCCCGCGTCCTGCTTGCCGGTCACGCGGACGGCGAGCGTATCCTGACGCTCCGCGTACTCGGGCACGCCGTCTCTGTTTTTGTCCACCGCGCCGACGATAACGGCGATCAATACATCGCCCTCGGAATCCTCGGACGTCAGGACCGTGCCGCTGAGCGACGCGGGGCCGCTGACCAGCGAGAAGCTGACCTCGCCCTCGACGCCGCTGACCAGCGTGGAGAGGTCGAGCGTGCTGCCGCCGCGCGGAAGCTCCGCGCTGTTATCGATGCTTGGCGTCTGCGCCGCGGCGGTAATGTCCACCGTGAACGGGGCAACACGCAGCTCATAGTACTCCGCGTCAGCGCCCGTCAGCACCGCGCCGGTGACCGAGACCGCTTTGCCGGACCCGGCCCATTCGTCCGCTATTTCGCCTGCCGCGCCGGTGAGATCAAGCCGCGCGTCGTCGCTGCCGAGGACGCCGGAAAGCGCCGCGCCGTCAATATTGAGCGTCACGCTCTTATCGTTCGGAGCGTAGGGCCTGCTCACGCCGGTCACGCCGGTCACATCCAGCGGCTTCGGCCCGAGCGTGACGATGATCGTATCGCTCTTCGAGCCGTTGAGGTTCACCTCGCCGCCATAGACCGCGACGACGGTGTTCCTGCCGATCTGAAGGCCCTTTTGGGCGGTGTCATAGTTCAGCATTGCCTGACCGTTGGACACATCCGCGACGCCCAGCAGGACGGCCGTATCGTCGTCCAGCGAATAGTAGGTGTAGAACGCGACCTTGTTTTCATCCACTCCGCTGGGGTCAAGGTCGTCGTCCAGCGAATACGTCTGATAGAGCACGGGGCCGACGTGCGCCGTCAGCGTGAGCGTATCGCCATAGAGAAGGTCCGCCTCGCCGCGCGACGGCGTTATCTCGCTGTCGGACTTGATGATGCGGAACGCTGTGTTCAGATCCTTTCCGCCCACCAGCGTGTAGTTCTTCGCGTCCGCGCCGGTCAGACCCGTGGCTTCCGCCTCATAGCTGTCGCCGACGTTGACCGCTTCGCCGCCGCCGACAACGGTGACGGTGACAAGCACCTCGTCATTACCGACCGGATTCGTGACAATCGCCCAAGGCAACCGCCCACTGCCGGTGTAGGTCAGCTCCGTATCGTGCCATTCCAGCTCGACCGGGCGCGGGTCGACCTTGACCGTGCCGCTTGCCGCAGTCAGCTCGGCATAGCTGCCGCTGCTGAACTGCACACGATAGCTGTAGCTGCCCGCGTCGGGGACCGCCGATTCATCCATATCAACATAGCCGCCGTTTACAAGCAGCTGCACGGTAAGAGTGCCGCTCAGTTTCGTGCTGCCGTCGGAGACTTCGATGCTGTTGGTCCCAGTGATGATTTTACCCCAGCTGTCGCCGTAGGTGGGATTGGTCTTGATGTCAGCGGAGCCGTTGAAGGTCAGGCCCTGACGGGTCAGCGTAAGGTCCTGCGTGATGACCGTGCTTTCCGTGACGATGACGGTCTTGCCGCCGTCCGCATAGCCCCATGTGCCGCTGGGGAAGTCCGCCGCACGCGCGCAGCCGTTGTTGACGGAGTAGGCGTATCCGTCACTGCCCGCGCCGTCCGCGTCGGTGAACGTCAGGCGGTATACGGGCTTGCGTCCGCCGATGGCGGGAACGGGAACGCCGTCCTCCTGCGACCACGCGCCGCTGTTGCCTTCATTGCCGCTGACGGTGTTGAGCAGCCATGCCAGCTCACCGGTGGCGAGCTTGTCGGCGGTGTAAAGGATGGGGCGGCCCTTGTAACCGTCATCCTTATTATTAATATTGCTTGCGTAAGGGCTTGCGCTGAGTTCGAAGCAGTTGGACGATGTCAGGGTGCCCCTTTTGTTTTGGCTCGTGTTGTTCGCAATGCTGCCGAACATCTCCGCACCGGAGTAACAGCCGGTAAGCTGTTTGGGGTAAGAGGAAGAACTGCCGAGGTACAGCGTTCCGATCAGCTGCCCGGCACTGCCGCAGTTGGTGAGGACCGGGTTGCCGGAGCTGGCACTGCTTTCGGTGCCGCCGTTGACCAGATCGATCAGCGGGCCCGCGTCGGTGCGGGCGCAGTTTGTCATCGTCAGGTTGGTCGTCTTCTTCGCCCCAACCACCTGACCGAGCAGTGCGCCGCCGCTGACGATCAGATCATGGATATCGGTGGTCTTGCCCGTATCCGCTCCGCCGGCGGAAAAGCCGATCAGCGCCTTGCCGTCCAGTCCGGTGATCTTGTGACCGTAACCGTCGAACACGCCCGTGAAGCGGGTGCCCGAGCCGCCCAGCGTGGTAAAACCTGAGTCGCTCAGGTCGAGATCGTTCAGCAATACGGCCTTACAGTCATATGTACCGTAGGCGATCGCCATCACGTCCCGCAGGTCAAGAAGATCCCTAACGCTGCGAATGGCGAGGTAACCGGCGTACGTGGGGTCGAGGCCCTCCTCGCGCGCCTCATCCTCCGTCAGCACGGGCAGACTGTCCGCCGCGGAGACCATCGTCAGCGTCTTCACGCTCGCCGGGACCAAGTCGCCCTGCGCGCCCCTATAAACGCCGGGCTTATAGCGCGTTCCGTTTTCATCCTCCCACACATAGGCCGTGCCCGAGGGGACGGAGACATATGCGGAATTGCCTGTTTTGGCGGTGGAATCCGACTGCCCGTAAAGAATGTACGGCGCGGGATAAGCCGTGGTCTTATCCTGATAGAGATAGTTTACAGTCTTTTCCGGTGCGGAGAATTCGTCGAATTTGTAGTTGTTGTTGTCGTACGGATTGCGGCTGTAGACCCACTTTGCGTCGTCGGTAAGGCGCAGCTCCAGCGTCCGGAAGTCGGAGAGCTTCGTGTTTTCGTCAAGCTCGTACACCAGACGGAAGAAGCCGTTGGTATTGCTGACGCTGGAGTTGTAGGTATCGGAGTAGAACGGGGGAGTGTCGGCGGTTGACGACGCATTGCCCTTATAGCTTTCGCCGAGACCAACGCTGTCCGCGTCGTTGTAGCTGAAGCGGTAGTAATATCGAGGCTCTCCCGAACTTTCTTCATACTGTTTCTCGCGATACAGTCCGATCTCACGGGTGGGCTTTGACGCGTCGGGGCTGTCCGCGACGCCGCCTCTGGCCTGACCGAGATTGACAAACAGCTGTGTGCGTTCATTCCAGGGATTGACCTTCCAGAAGCCGGACAGGCCCGTCGCGCTGTTAAATGTGTCCTTTGCATAGCCGTTTTCCGGAAGGCGGATCGTGCCGAGGCCGGTCGAAAGACCCTCCGTCAGATGCGGTATGTCCCTGTTGCTTACCATTTTGGACAGATGACGGCCAGAAGCGGGGTGGGAGTGCGTGCGGATCAGGCCGGTGGGAGCGAGGAACAGCCGGTGCGTTTTGACCGACTGCGCCACAGTGTACGCTGCGAGGCCCGTGCTGTCCGTGCTGAGCGAGCCGGTCGCAGAGCGCACCGTGCCGCCGTAGTAGCCGACGTAGTGCCGCGCGTCGATCAGGAGCTTGTTTGTGTTTATGTACTCGTTCGTGTAAGTGTCGTCGGCGAAGTAGTACAGCTCGCCGATCTCAAAGCCGGAGTCGTCGGTGAGGTCGGCGTACCGCGCGGCAATGCGCATGGCGGAGCTGACCGGCGTACTGAGCAGATACTCGGTTTCGGGGTCAACCGCGTCCACCCACGCGTCGAAGGTCAGCGGGGTATAGCCGCCGTCAAAGTCCTTTTCAAACGCCGCGTCGAGCGTTATGCCCTCCTCGACATAGTATTGCAGCACGCCGCTTTCCGTGGACCAGCTCTCACGCGCGTCGGAGAGAAGGCCCTTCTCCGTGCCGTCCGTGACGTTGAGCACCGTCACGCTTCGCAGATCGATGCGATAGGCCTGTGAGGGATCGAAGCTCTCATAGCGTTTGACAAGCGCACCGTTATAGGTCAGCTCGACCTTTGCGCCGTCAGGGATGCCGCCGAGCGAAATCGCGGTCTCGCCGTTCGTCATTACGGCGGTCTGTGTACTGCCGCCGGCGTCGGTGTAGCGCAGGGCGAAGGCCGCGCCGCCGTTGCCGCCGGTCATCTGCGTGCCGTCCGCGTAGACCGTCATACCGGCGCCAGTGATGGTCATGGTCCCCGCTTCAACGCTGCCGGTCGCCTGCCAGCAGTCAGCGAAGGTTTTGCCGTCAAGCCTTGCGGGGATGTTCTTCACCGTTACCTTATAGGTTCCGGCATCGGTCGGCGGGGTCGTCGAGGAGGGGTAGGACGTGCCGTCCGTGCCCTCGTAGTAAACCTCATAGCCGGTCAGGCCGCTCTCCTCAAGACGAGGGATCTTCGCGGCGATCGGGCTGCCGCTTTCGGCGTTGACCTTGTTGGAAATGGGGATCTGCTCCGCCGTCAGCGGGCCGACGTACCACAGATGCGGCGTTTTCTTCAAAACGAAGCGCGAGGGATAGTCCAGCCCGGACGCGTCGAACGTCACGGTGTAGTTGCCGTAAGCTCCGTCCGAAATGGCGGACAGTGTCTCGCCCCTGCCGTTGAGCCGGTAGGAGACCTTGATGGCCTTGGTCCAGTTTTCGTAGTCGTCCGGGTAGGCCTTGCTGATCTCCGTGCTGGACAAATCGCCGCTTTGGTCGTGGGCAAGCTTCAGCTCGACCGGGTACGACGGATCATTTGTCACGACCTTTGTGTCGCCCGTGACGGTGACGGTGCTCACCGGCGGCATGGCCTCCGTCACGTCGATGCTGCACGTAAGCGTGATAGCGCCGCCGACCTTGAGCGGGACGGCGTTTCCGCTGGCGGTCTCGGTGACGGTGAACTGATCGACGAAAAGATAATGAGTTCCGTTGTACATCGTGTAAGGCTCAAGCGTATAGGAATCGCCCTTGCTGTACCGCTTGATCTCGCGGACGCCGCCGTCCTGCTTGAACTGGCGCACCTCGACCGTGTTCTGCGCCGAGGTGTTCTTCCCCTCGACCTTCGTGCTCGAGCTGCGCTCACGCAGACCGAGCTGATCGTAGTAAAGCTTTCCCTGATTGCCGCGGTTCCAATAGCGGTCGGAGCTGCTGTTGACAAGCTCGTTCCATGTCTCCAGGCCGAACGTTCCCGTGAACATGGTGCCCGCCGTGTCCTCACCGTTGTAATTGTAGGCCACATCGACGGAGTAGCGCTCGTTACCGTACACCCACAGGTTCAGGTTGTGGCGGATGAAGCCGCAGTAGCGGTACGTTTCGTTAAGACTGCGGGATTCCGTCGAGCCCGCGCTGCAGATTTTGGCGCCGTCCGTAAAGGCGACCGTGAGGTATCCGTTGTTCAGGCACTCGCCCACAAGGGAGCCGACCGCCCAAGTGTAGATATTGATCCCGTCCGGGTCCTTCCATGCGCTGCCGTTCGGCCCGGCGACCAGCCTGAAATTCAGCACCGTGCAGCCGGCAACGCCGCCGGTGCTGCAGCCGGCGATGCCGCCCATCAGTCCCGCGTTTCGTTCCGTCTTGATGCTGAGGTTGGCGACGGAGCAGTTGGTCACGCTTCCCTCGTTATAGCCGGTAACGCCGCCGACG
>CAKTJA010000052.1 GCA_934567115.1 uncultured Oscillospiraceae bacterium | reverse complement strand
GTGGGCATCAGGTCGCTGAGATTCATGTTGACGATGATCGGGTCCATCGCACCGTCCGGAAGCGAGAGCATGTCGAACTTTTCACGCAGCTTGGTCGCGGCGATGTCAAGGTCGGTGCCGTCCACATAGGTGATCTGGACGGTGCTCACGCCGTCGGCGGAGGTGGAGGAGATCTTCTCCACGCCGGGGACGGACATGATCGCGGTCTCCAGCGGGCGGCTGACCAGCTCCTCAATATCGCCGGGCGTCGCGCCGTTGTAGTAGCACATCACCACCGCCATGGGAGCCTCCATATCCGGCAGCAGCGACATCTGGAGCCGCGTGGTGAAGATCACGCCGAACACGGAGATCATGATGACCGCCAGAAGCGTGGTCACCCGATGCTTGATGCAGAATTTTGCAATGTTCATGGAGCTATCCCTCCACGATGCGCACGGGGTCGCCGTCGGAGAGATACTGCTGGCCGACCGTGACGAGCTGCGTGCCGGCGCTCAGACCGGCGGTCACCTCGGTCATGCCGCTGCCCGTCAGACCGGTTTCCACATTGACGCGCTTCGCGCTGCCGTTCTCGACGGCGAAGACGTACTGTCCCTCGCTGTCGGTGAGGACCGCCTCGCTCGGCACGACGACTGCGCCCTCGGATACGGAGGTATGGAACGTGACGTCGGCGAACATTCCGCTGAGAAGTCCGCTGACCTCGGCGGGCACCGAAACGGTCACGGTGTAGAGCCGCGTCATCTGGTTCGGCGTTTTTTCCACCGAGCGGATCGTTCCGTCAAATTCAGCCCCGGCGGCGCTGACGCTGACGCTCACGCTGTCGCCGATGGAGAGCTTGGGGACGAGCGCCTCCGAGACCATGACGCTGACCTTCATCTGCTCCGCGCCGTCGATGACGGCGACGGCGGCGCTGGGAGAGACCATGCTCCCCTCGCTGACGCCGAGCGAAGCGAGCACGCCGTCCGTCGGCGCGATCACGTTGCCCTGACCGTCGATGTTCTCCATTGCGAGCGCAAGCTGCTCATAGCCGGATTTCGCGTTCTGCATGCCGGCCTCGAGCTGGGCGAGCGTGGAGTCGCGCTGCGCGGCGGAGGAGAGGTACTGAAGCTCCGCGCTGTCCACCTCCAACTGAGAGGCCGCGCCGATCTCCAGAAGCGCCTTGGTGTCGTTCCATGTTTTCTCATACAGCGCGACCTGCCGGTCGAGCACGTCCTTCTGGCTGTTGTAGCTTGCCGCCGCGCTCGTGTAGCCGATCTCCGCCGCGCGGTACTGCGCAAGCGCGCCCTCCATGTCAAGCGCGCAGATAACGTCGCCCGCGCGCACGCTGTCGCCCGCTTCGACGAAAACGGCGGTGCATTTGGCGGTCGTGGTGACGTAGACGCTCGTTTCGCTCCCAGCGCTCACCTGACCGGATACCTTGTTTTCCGTTGCGATGTCCTGCGCCGCCGCCGATTCCACCTGCACGGCGACTCCGGCGGGCGCGGACGGCTCAGGTTCCTCCGTGCCCTTCTGTGCGCACCCGGCAAGACCCAGCGCAAGCGCGAGTGCAAGAAGCATCAGTCTTTTTTTCATCAATGCAGCCCTCCTCAACTGTTGAGCAGACCGTATTGGACGGCCCACTGATAGTTGTTGTAAGCGGTGAACAGGTCGCGCTCGGCGCCCGAGACCGCGTCCTGTGCCGTGCGAAGCTCATCCTCCGCCGTGCGCAGACTGTGTTCGGAGATCGTGCCCTGCTCGTATTTGAGCTGCGCCGTCTTAAGGTCGGCGCGCTCGCACTCGAGCGTGACCTTCGCGGCCTCCAGCGTCTTGGCGTAGCTCCCGATGCTGTCGAACAGCGAGCGGAAGGACAGCTCGAAGCTCTGGACCGTCGCGTTGTAGGTGTGCTGCGCCGCCTTCCATGTGTGCTCCGCCTGAGGCTGCTTGTAATCCCGGTCGTAGCGGAGACTGTCGGAGTACGCCTCGTCCGCGTCCTTGAGCGTCAGCCCCGCGGCATAGAGCGAGTAGCTTGCGGCCTTTGCGCGCTCAAGGTCCTTCTCAACGTCCAGCGCCGCGAGCTGCTCGGCGGTCACGGTGGGGAGCGCGTTGAGCTTCGTCGCGGCGGTCAGCTCCTCGCCGACCATGGAGTTGAGCTGACGGCGGAGCGCGGCGATGCTTGCGTCGAGCGACGCCTTCCCGCTCTCGATCGTCGCTCTGCCGGCCTTTGCCTGTTCAAGCGTCAGCGCGCTGATCTGACCGAGCCGATAGCGAAGCTCAAGCTCGGAGAGCGTGCGCTCCAGCGCGGCGGACTGCCGGTCGAGCGCGGCGGAGGTCTCCTCCAGCCCGAGCAGCGTTATGTACATGGTGTCGCCCATCATCAAGATGGTGTTTTCGGAGTTTTTCAGCTGCCGGATCAGATCGCCGTTGTCCTTTTGCAGCTTGCCGTTGCGGATCGCGTCGAACGTGCTGCGGCAGGCGTTGTACTGCTGGCTGAGCGACGCTGCGGCGGACTGCCCCATCATGGACGCCATTCCGCCCAGCGCCGCGTCGATCATGTCGTTTCCGGTGGACGGGAGCGCCATGCTCTGCATGGACCATTGCAGCTCTGAAAGCTGGTTGATCGAGAGGCGAAGCTCTTCCTCCAGCTCGTCATAGTTGATGCTGCCGATGGCGGAGATGCTTTCCTCCAGCGCAAGCAGGGTCTGACTTCCCGTGAGCATTCTCGCGCCGAGATTTTCAAAACTCAGCGTTCCCGTAGCGTCGGGCGGCGCGGTCTGTGCGGCGGCTGACGCTTCCTCGTCGTCCGCCAGCGCGCCGACGGCCCCCAGCACAAGCATTGCAAGCGCCAGAAGCAGGGCTGTGATCCTTCTTTTCATCCGTTTTGTCCTCCCTCCGGAACGGCGCTGCCGTCCCTGATGATTTTTATGCACTGATGCAGCTGCGCGCGCTCCGCGTCCAGAAGCTCCGCGCTTTGCAGGGTCTGCACGACGGCGCAGCCGAGCGCGCTCCCGAGCAGGGTGAAAATGCAGTCGAGATACTCCGTCCCGGCGCTTTTCAGGCGGCTCGTGTCGATCAGCTCATAAAGCTGCTGCCGGGAATTCGGCTCGCTGTGCGCCCGCTCGAAAAACAGGCGGTGCACATCGACGCTGTCGTTCAGTTTGAGCAGCGTGAAGGACCGGGAGAAGCGCGGGTCCGCCGTTCCGTCGGCGGAAAAGAGCCTGTCGAACATGCCGGACATCGTGTCGAATATATCGCCCCGCGTCCGCTTCAGCTCCTGACGGAACAGCTCAAAAAAGAGGTCGCAGGTCTGCTCGATCAAAAAGAGGAACAGATCGCGCTTATCCACGAAATACTGATAAAAGCTGCCGCGCGGGATGTTTGCGCGCCGAATGATCCGGTTGATCGAGGCCTCGGCATAGGGGACGCAGACAAATTCGTCCCACGCCGCGTCAAGAAGCCGCGTTCGCTTCTCCTGCGGCAATCGAAAAAATGTAGAGGTCGGCATGGCTCCTCCTTTATGACAGATTGTCACAAAATGACAGTGTGTCATGCATTATAGCGGCGGGGAAGCCTAATGTCAATATACATTTTGTTAAGAAATTATAAATGTTAGAGACATCTAACTGAAACACGGAAAAAGACCGGCGCGCACGGAAGTTGTAAGGCGGCGCGGCGGCTTTTCAAAAGGCCCGGCGCTCCCGGTGACCGGGAACGCCGGACCTGCGGCGGGGGAGAGAGGACGGCCTTCTTACGCGCCCTCCGGAAGGCGAATGCCCATGTTCGAAAGCGCTTCAAGCGTGAAGGTCAGCTCCGGTGTAACGACTACGTCCAGACTGCCGCCCGACTCCGGGGCCGGGGAATCGGTGGGCGGACCGTCGTTCCGGGCATTGTTGTCGGCCGGGGTGATGTACCACAGCTCCAGCTCGATATGAGAACCGCCTCTGCGCTCCTGCGGGAAGGAGAAGAGCGACGCGTTCGACGCGTGACCGGCCGCGTAGTCGCGGAACAGCGCGTCCGCCAGCGTACGCGCCTGCATAGCGGTCAGCTCGCCGTCGGTCTCCGTCGTCTGCGTCTGGGGATAGCCGTCCTCGTCGCCTATATACATGTAGTAATAGCCTCCGGTGAAGGTGAAGCCCTCCATGCCGTCGGCCAGCCCGCCGAGCAGATTCTGCCGCACGGTCTCGGGCGCGTTGAGCAGCGCCGTCGCCGTCTGCGCGACGGAGCCGGTCTCGCCCAGCTCGGAGGAGAAAGCGGTGCAGTCGTAGTCCCGCGTGACGATCCTGCCGTTTTTAAGATGATAGTTCACGCGGAAATAAAGGTAGGAGGAGCCGTCGTCGGCGTACGCGCCGTCCGAGCCTCCGATCCGAAGCTGACGGTCCTTGTCGGCGATCAGCGCGCCGTGGGCCGCAAGGACGGATTCGATGCTCTCCGGCTCCTTCAGAACCACGTATACGCCGTCGCCGTAGGAGTGAAGGGTAACGACCGCGCTCTCGATCTCGTCCGCCTCCGGAAGATAGCTCTCATAGCCGGTGAGGTCGAGCGACATCGAAAAGCCGAAGCATGCCAGCAAAGCGGAGAACACCAGCGCTCCCGCGCGGCCGGAGCGCCAGACGCGAAAGCTTTTGCGCAGCAGCATTTCGGCGGCGAAGTAGCCGAGCAGGCCCGCGAAGAGCATGCAGACGATGGTGCCCGCAAGGGAGAATTGACCGTTGATGCGGTTCACGCCGAAGAGCAGAGCGTATACGAGCTGACCGAGCGAGAACGCCGCGCACAGCGCCACGCCGTACTTGAAGATCGGGCGCGCCCACGGCACGGCGACGGTGGAGCCGCTTGCCTCGCTCGCGCGGCGGCGGTAGACGAGCAGACCGAGCGCGGCGAAGATCAGTCCCACAGCGGCGTAGACGCCGAGGAGCCAAAGCCCCTCAAACGCGATCTCGTCCGTCTGGGTGAGCACAACGCTGCCGTAAGCGTCGACGGACTGTGTGTAGTGATAGGCGACGTGCAGATTCACCGCCAGCTCATAGACCGGCGAGAGCGGGCCGAGCAGCAGGTGGTACGCTGTGCCGTCGTAGCCGTAGAGGAAATTGCCGGCAAAGGCGCGCACGAGATATTCCATGCCGACGGCGACGAGGTTAAGAACGCCGTAGAACACCGGGGCCGCCAGGATCTGACCGGTGAACATCATGCAGAACACGGCGAAGGAGTAGAAGAACACCACGGCGAGCGCCGCCGCGAGCAGTCCCTTGAACAGCGCGCCGCCGTCGAAGCAGCCGTACGCCGCCGTGACGACGCCGGTGAGCAGATAGGCCGCCGCGGGCATGACGAGCATGGCGCACAGTCCCGTGAGATAATTTGTGGCATACAGCGTCTCGCGCCGCACGGGCATGGAGTGGAAGCCCTGCGTCGCGCGGGGATTCGTGAGGTAGGAGAACATCGCCATGGCGAAGAAGACGCCGAACACAGCCGCCATCGTCAGTCCGCCGAACGCACTGACCTCAAGAACGTACATCGCGGCGTCCGACGCGGTGTATGAATTGTGAATGTGTGCATTCGCCAGATTGGCGAGCAGCGGCAGCGGCAGCACGAGCAGCCAGATGAGCCCGTAGCCGAAGCACAGCGGCCAGAAGCGCTGAAGATTTTTGCGCAGCAGCGCGCGGTTAAAGAATGACGTCGCGGACCGCATAGTCGGCACCTCCCAGCTCATAGATAAAAATTTCCTCCAGCGTCAGCGGCACAGCCTCCATGTAGACCGGGTCGAAGGCGGCGAGCCGCTCGGTGATCTGCTGCGTATTGCCGCGGAAGATGATGGTGAACACGCGCCCGAGACGGCTCTCGTGCAGGGGCTTGAGCTCGTCGGGAAGCAGCGGCGCGTCGGCGGACCGGAAAACGATCTGCATCTTGACCGTGTTCTCCTGAAGCTCGGAAAGGCTTCTTTCAAGCAGGACCCGTCCCCGGTTCATGATGCCGACGTGGTCGCAGACATCCTCAAGCTCGCGCAGGTTGTGGCTGGAGACGAGGACGGTCGTGCCGCGCTCGGCAACGTCCTGCAAAATAAGGCTCCACACCTGACGGCGCATGACGGGGTCGAGGCCGTCCACCGGCTCGTCGAGCACAAGATAGTCCGGCATGCAGCTCATTGCGATCCAGAACGCGGCCTGCTTCTGCATGCCCTTGGAAAGGCGGCGGATCAGCTGCTTTTCGTCCAGCGCGAAGACCGCGCGCAGCTTTTCGTAGCGTTCCGTGTTGAACTGCGGATACAGCCCCCGGTAGAATTTCATCATATCCCGGGTGCTTGACTGCATAAAATAGTGCCAGTCGTCCGGGATGGACGAGATGCGGCGCTTGACCGCCGGGTCCTCCCATACGGGCGCGCCGTCCACGGTGAGCGTACCGGAGTCCTGCCGGTACACGCCGGTCAGGTGGCGCAGCAGCGTGGATTTTCCCGCGCCGTTCGGCCCCACCAGACCGTAGATCGCCCCGCGCGGTACGCTCATGGTCGCGCCGTCGAGCGCGGCGAAGCCGTCGAAGGTCTTCACAAGGTCGCGAACTTCAATCATAATTCTTCCTCCTCCCGGATAACGGATTCCAGCTGCTCCCGCGTCATGCCGAGCGCGCGCAGCTCGCCGATCGTTTCGCGCAGCGTCTGCGTCAGCGCGAGCCGGCGCGCGTCGTCCTCCGACCGTGCGCCGCGCACGGCGAAGCTGCCCTTTCCCGGCACGGAAACGGCGTAGCCCTCGGCCTCCAGCTCGGAATAGGCGCGCTGGATGGTGTTGGGATTGATGGCGAGCTGGCTGGCCATCGCGCGCACCGAGGGGAGACGCTCCCCGTCGGCGATGGCGCCGGTCAGGATCAGCCGCCGAAGCCCGTCGCGCACCTGCTCGTAGATCGGCCGTGCGTCGCGGTAATTTAAGGTTATCATGTCATCCCTCCTATCTGCTCAGCAGGACAACAACGGCGGTGAGAAGGATCGTGACGATCAGTCCCACGCCAACGGTCAGGACGCTGAAAGAAAACAAATCGGTTCCTCCTTTCAACTGTATCAAACGTATTAGTACAGTTAGGATAGCACGCGGAGCTGGAAAAGTCAACAAAAAGGTTTTGTTTGGCAAAATGCCCAAAAAACAGATGAGAGAACTGTTCAATATGGCATCGAGAGCAAAAGAGTAAATTAATTATTTTAAACATTTATTTCAAAAATAGAAAAAAGTGCCCTTTTGCGGTTGCTTTTGCGCGGCAAATCTGGTATCGTATAGTTCGAGAAGGACGGAAAAATTTTCATGGGCCTTTTCAAAAATCTGAATGCGAATTTATCGGGAGAGGGGAAATCGTATGGACAGGATCATTGAGATCAACAAGGAGATAAACGGCTTTGTATGGGGGCCGGTCATGCTGGCGCTGCTCGTCGGCACCGGCATTTATCTGAGCGTGTGCGTCGGCTTCATCCAGTTTTCCAAGATCGGCTACTGGTGGAAGAACACCATCGGCAAGATCTTCAGGAAGAGCGAAGCGGGCGAGGGCGAGATCACGCCGATGCAGGCGGTCTCCACGGCGCTGGCCTCCACGGTCGGCACAGGCAATATCGCCGGCGTCACCGGGGCGATCATTCTCGGCGGGCCGGGCGCGGTGTTCTGGATGTGGGTCTCGGCCCTGTTCGGCATGGTGACCAAGTTTTCCGAGGTCACGCTGGCGGTCAAATACCGTGAGCGCAACGAAAAGGGCGACTGGTGCGGCGGCCCGATGTACTACATCAAAAACGGTCTCGGCCCGCGGTGGAAGTGGTTGGGCGTGATCTTCTCCGTATTCGGCGCGATCGCGGCCTTCGGCATCGGCAACATCTCTCAGATCAACTCCATCGCCTCTTCGGTGAACTCCGTCGCGCTGGCGTTCCATGAGAATGCAAAGGAGTTCGACTTCATCATCTGCCTGATCACGGGCATCGTCGTCGCCGTGTTTGTGGCGCTCGTCCTGATCGGCGGCGTGAAGCGCATCGGTCAGGTGACGGAGAAGCTCGTTCCCGGCATGGCCGCGATCTACATTGTCTGCGCGCTGATCGTCGTGATTGCGAATGCGGGCGCGATCCCCGGCGTGTTCGCCGATATCTTCAAGGGCGCGTTCAATCCCTCCGCCGTGGTCGGCGGCGCGGTTGGCATCTCGGTGAAGCTCGCCATGACCAAGGGCGTCGGACGCGGCGTCTTCTCCAACGAGGCGGGCCTCGGCTCCGCGCCGATCGCGCACGCCGCGACGTCCGAGCGGAACCCCGTCAAGCAGGGTCTTTACGGCATTTTCGAGGTCTTCATGGACACGATCGTGATCTGCACGCTGACCTCTCTCGTCATTCTCTGCTCCGGGGCTGCCGCCGGGAACTACGGCAATGACGACCTTGCCGGCGTGCCCACCGCCGTCGCGGGCTTTGCCAGCGTCTTCGGCGATAAGGCCGGCTCGGTCATTCTCGCCGTCGGTCTGCTGCTTTTCGCGACCTCGACCATCCTCGGCTGGGCGCTCTACGGCACGCGCTGCGCGGAGTTCCTTTTCGGCAGTGGGATTATCCGTCC
>CAKTJA010000051.1 GCA_934567115.1 uncultured Oscillospiraceae bacterium | reverse complement strand
TCCTTTGTGGGCTGGTCGAAATAGATCATCACGTTCCTACAGAAGATGACATCAAATTTACGGCGGAAATGAATGGGGTCCATCAGGTTGAAGCTCTGGAAGATCACGTTGCCGCGGACCTCGGGCGTGACGGTGTAGCTGCCGTCCTGATTCCGGGTGAAGTACTTGTGCTTCCAATCCGGGGGAAGCGTGTCCGGAAGCTCGTAAACGCCTTTTTTCGCGGCGGCGAGCGCCTGTGCCGAAATATCGGTGGCGAGAATGCGCGTGTCCCAGCTTTTTGCCTGAGGGCCGAGAAGGTCGAAAAGGTACATCGTAATGTTGTACGGCTCTTCCCCGCTCGAGCAGCCCGCGCTCCAGATCGAGAGGACCTTGTCGCGCTGGTGCCGCCGGATCAGCTCGGGAAGGATGATCTGGCGGAAGTAATCCAGATGCTCCTTCTCGCGCATGAAAAACGTATAGTTCGTCGTCAGCTTGTTGAGGACCAGCGTGACCTCGCTCTCGTCCTTTTTCTCAAGCAGGTGGTTGACGAAATCCGAAAAGGTGTTGTACCCCAGCTTGCGGATCGCGGGAGAAAGGCGGCCGGTGATCAGCTGCTTTTTCTGCGACAGGTCGATCCCGTAGGTGGACTTGATGAAGTTCGCCATGCGGTGAAAGTCCGCGTCGGAGATCGAAAGCGGGCTGAAAACAAAGCCGGTTTCGCTTTTTTCCGTCATATCACTCATCGCGCAGCAGCTGGTCGCAGTCCAGCACGAGCATGGTGCCGGAGCCGTCGGGGATGGTGCAGATGCCGGACACCAGCTTCTGCGTGCTGTTGGAGGGCATCGGAAGGATGGCCTCGTTCGGGATCTCGATCATCTGGTCCACGGCGTCCACCAGAACGCCGACCTGATTGTTGTCGTAATTCAGCACGACCAGAAGGCCGTTTCCCTCGTTCGAGGGCTTGCCCAGCCGCAGACGGATATCCAGGATCGGAATGATCTGCCCGCGCATGTTGAAGATGCCGCGGATGTACTCCGGGACCATGGGGAGCGCCGTCGCGGAAAAGCTGCTGAGGATCTCCACCACGTATTCCGCGTCCACGCCGAGCCTGAGATTGTCGATGACGAAGATAAGATATTTGCGGGCTTTTTCGGAAGCGCTCTCAACGGAAGCGCCTTCCGCCTCGGCCTCCTCCACACCGGGGAGGACCAGCTCGTTTGTCGTATTCATTAATATTCACCCCGATTCAAAAGATTACCGGCCCTGAATCGCCGTGTACAGGTTCCCGACGTCAAGGATAAGGCTGATGCTGCCGTCGCCCAGAATGCTGCACCCGGCGATGCCGAATTTCTTGATGTCAAAGTTGTTCACGTACGAGGGCAGGGGCTTGACGACGATCTGCTGTTCGCCGAGAAGCTCGTCAACGAAGAGACAGTAGGAATTGTTTCCGGATTCCAGCCAGAGCAGGATCCCCTCGCTGATGTTGTCCGTTCCGCCGGGAAGGTGGAAGAACTCGTTCGCGCGGATGATGGGGTAGTAATTGTCCATCAGCTTGATCAGCTCGCCCTGAACCGAATCGTGCAGAACGTCCGCCTCGGACACCTTGAAGCTCTGATGGATGTTGTTGATGGGGATGGTGAAGATCGAACTGCCCACCGAGACCTCCATCCCGTCCATGATGGCCATGGTCAGCGGGATGTGGATGGTCGTGGTCATGCCCAGCCCCAGCTCGCTGGAGAGGGACACGCTGCCGCCGAGGTCCTCGACGCACTTTTTCACAACGTCCATTCCCACGCCGCGTCCCGAGAACTCGGTGACCTCCGTATTGGTGGAGAAGCCGGGCATCGTCAGGAAATTCAGAATATCGCGGTGCGAATACTCGACGTCCGGCAGGGCAATGCCGTTCTTGATGGCCTTTTTGAGGACCTTCTCGTCGTTCACGCCCTGACCGTCGTCCTGGATCGTGATAATGACCTCGCTTCCGGTGTCCTGCGCCGAAAGGATGATCTCGCCCACGGGGTCCTTGCCGGCGGCGATGCGCTCCTCGGCGGTGTCCTCAATGCCGTGGTCCATGGAGTTGCGGATCATGTGCATGATCGGGTCGCCGATGCTGTCCACGATGGTCTTATCGACCTCGGTATCCTCGCCGATGAGCGTGAGCTTGGCCTGCTTGTTGAGCTTTTTGCTCATGTCGCGCACGATGCGGTTCATCTTCTGGAAGGTGCTCGACACGGGGATCATGCGCAGCGACATGGAGATGTCCTGCAGCTCGTCGGTGAGCTTGCGCAGCTGGCGCGCATTCTTGGAGAACGCGTCGAGCTGAAGCCCCTTCAGGTCGGGAGAGGACGTTACCATCGACTCCGTGATGACGATCTCGCCCACGATGGCGGAGAGCTGGTCGAGCTTGCTGAGGTTCACGCTGATAAGGCTCTCCTTCTGGTGCTGGGTGGCGGTGGAGGCCGAAGCCCCGCCGTCGGACGGCACGGAGGCTGCGGACGGCGCGGAGACGCTCCCCGCAGGGGCGGAGGCCGCAGCCGGCTTTGCCGCGGGAGCTGCGGGCGCGGCGGCGGGAACATAGTCGTGGGGCTGGTAGGAACGGACCGAGCCGGAGGAGCGGACGGCGGGGATCGCCTTTTCGCGGTCCTCGGCGCGGCGGAACATCAGAAGGAAGCCCTTTTCGACGACCTGCTCCGCCGTGGACGCGTCGGTCTCCACCGTCGCGGGATCGAAGAGGAAGTCGGACTCGGCGCAGAAATCGCGCACGGAGGCGACGATCATGTACGCGCGCAGATTCTCCATGCCGCAGCCCTCGTCGAAAAAGACGCGCAGCTCGTACGGGAAGTCGGCGTTGCCGCCGCCCGCCGCCGGGGCGGGAGCCGCGGGCTGGGGCGCGGGGGCCGCTGCCGCCGGGGCGGGAGCCTCCGCCGGCTCGTCGCCTTTAATTTTGCCGATCAGGCTATTAATATTTGAAAGGAAATTGTCGATATCCTTATCGAGAGGTTGCCCGGCCTCGACCTTTCCGATCTCGGAGCGGAAGTAGTCGATGGACTGGAACATCAGGTCAAACAGCGCGGGGCGGTTCTCCTCGGAGACGACGGCCATGGTGTTCTCGCGGATGATGAAGAAAAGATCCTCGATCCGGTGAGAAATGGTCGTGAGCGTGTCGTATTCCATCATGGCGGAAGAGCCCTTGATGGTGTGCATGATGCGGAAGATCTCGTCCACGTTTTCCTGAGAAAAGGTGTCCGCCTTCTCGGCGTCGAGAACGATGCTCTCAAGCTGCTCAAGCAGCGTGTTGGTCTCATAAATATAAGTATCCAGAATTTCATTTCCACTGCCCATGGATAACACCGCCTTTTTGACTTTTTTACTTATATCGACGGAATTGAACGAAAAGATAAGTAGTCATGGGAACTTTTTTTGCGAGGTGAGGAAAAATGCCGGATTTGCTGGGCGCGACCAATCCCGTACCCGGTTATGATAAATCGTCCGCCGCGGGGCGCATGCCGCCGACCTCGGCGGAGAATCCGCAGATACAGAACGTCCCCGACCCGGGGAAGGTCGGCCGGGCGGACAGAAGGACCGACCGGCAGGACAGCGATCTGCAGGGGGACGGGGGCGTCCGCTACGACTCGAACTTTCAGACCTTCCTTCAAAGGCTGCGCACGACGCCCGGCGTGGCGGAGAGCCTGTCGCGCATCTTTGCCAGCGGCGAGAGGACGGTCGTGCTCTCCGGGATGGGAGAGGGCGTCGCGGCGGAGATGGCCCGCGCGCTTGAGATGCTGCAGCTGGACGAGGGGCAGCTGCTGGACTTTATCAAGGGCCAGATGCGCGCGGGGACGCGCTTCGGCGGCGCGCTGTTCGCCCTTCTGCGCAGCGCGTACGCGAGGGCCTCGTCCGAGAGTGTGCAGACGGATATCCTGAAATTTCTGAAAAGCTACGCCGACTACTCGTCCACGCCGCATATCGAGGGGAACCTTCTTCGAAACGTCCGGGGCATGGCGGACGCGATGCCCGCAAGCTGGGCGGAGAAGCTGTACGGGATGCTGGCGCAGCTTGAAAACGGCGTTGCGGCGGGGGACCGGCAGGGGAATTTGCAGCTTCTGCAAAAAGAGGTGTTCCCCTACATGTCCGACTATGTTGAGCGGACGCACGACATGGGCCGCCCGAGAAGCCTTCTGACGATGCTCGCGCTGGACGTGGCGCGGTACCAGAACGGCTCGGAGGGGAACCTGCTGGAGCTGTTCCATCAGCTCAGCGGCTACGGCACGCTGAAAAACCAGCTCTCCGGGCTGGACGATCAGTCGCTGCTGGCGCTGCTGCGCAGCAGCGGAACGGGCTGGGACTCCCGCACGACGGAGCTGTCCGGCCATCTGGCTTCGGCGGCGGCGCGGGCGCTGCGCGGCGAGGGCAGCGCGGAGGTGCAGCAGGCGTTCCAGAATCTTGTGGGTGCCATGCTTATCAACGAAAGCGTCTACATGCCGGTCAACCACTATCTTCTGCCGCTGGAGTGGAACGGCCGCATGCTTTTTTCGGAGCTGTGGGTCGATCCCGACGCGGACGACGGGCGCGGCGGCGCGGAGGGGAAGCGCGGAAACTGCACAAAGCTGCTCTTCAAGATCGACGTGCAGTCCCTCGGCTTTTTTGACGTGATCTTGACCGAGCGCGGCGGCGAGGTGGACCTGCGGGTGTCCTGTCCTGCGGGGGCGCTCCCGTTCGCGGGGAAGATCGAGCAGTCACTCACGCAGATCATCAGCCGCAACGAGCTGACGCCGGCGCGCGTGACGGTGAGGAAAATGGAGCGGCCGGTCACGCTGACCGAGGTGTTCCCCAAAATTTTTGAAGGGAAGAGTGGAGTGAATGTCAAGGCGTGAAGCGGGACGGGGTACGGCGAACAAGGCCGTCGCCCTCCATTATGGGGAAGGCGACGCGGCGCCGGTCGTCGTCGCATCGGGCATGGGCTGCCTGGCGGAGAAGATCGTCGAGGTGGCGGCGGACAACGGGGTGCCCATTTATGAGGACAATTCTCTCGCCACGATCCTCACGCAGCTTCGCCTCGGGCAGGAGATCCCGGAGAATCTGTATCAGGCGATCGTGGAGATATATGTATACTTTCTCCGCTTTGATCCGGATAAGCAGGGCGGAGAAGACGAATGAACCGACCGGAAGGAGGATAAACGATGGAGAGTCATACCGGAAGCAGACGCGTTCTGCTGCTTGACAGCATTAACCGTGCGATCGGGAGCGGCATTCTGGAAAGCCCGCCCGACGGGAAGGAGCTTCAGGTCCGCGTGACGGACGGAAGAGAGGACGAGGTCGCGGGGCACGACCTGATCTCTGTTGTGGGATTGGAGGACAGGTCGCTTCTGCTGCAATGCCGGCTGCTGCGCAGCCGGGGAGAGCGGGTCGTGCTCGAGCGAATCACCCCGCTTGACGATTCCGTTCTGCGCAACCTTCGGGTGCCCGTCAGATTCGGGAGCTTTATCTATCCGATCAGCGGCGCGTGGCGCGGCCGGCGCGAGATCCAGTCCGTGGACCTCAGCTGCGGCGGCGTCGCGTTTTACGGCGAGCCGGTCCTTGCGCAGGGGGAGGAGTTCGAGATCGTGCTCCCCGTCACGACGCGCCCGCTTCTGCTGCGGTGCAGGGTCCTGCGCCAGCAGGAGCTGACCCGGGGACGCTGTTTTTTCGCGGCGAAGTTTTTGGATATGTGCGACGATGAGGAAACTGCGGTGCGCGAGGCGGTCTTCCGGATCCAGCTGATGAACCGGACGCTGCCGGACGGCGCGGCGGAGGAATGACAGAGAGGAGAGACGCAATGAGAGAAAGAATGAAATGTGCGCGGCGCGGCGCGGCGCGGAGGCTGGCGGCCCTCGTGCTGAGCGTGTGCCTTCTGTGCGGTCTGCTTCCGGCAATGTCGCCGGCGGCGGAGGCCGCGTCGTGGATGGATCCCTATCTGGACCAGATGGTGGAATGGGGCGTTATGAAGGGCGACGCCTCGGGGAACCTGAACGAGAACGACGAGATCACCCGCGCGGAGTTCGTCACGATGATGAACCGCGCGTTCGGCTATCAGGAGATGGGGCCGAATCCCTTTAAGGACGTACCGGACCATGCGTGGTACGCTGACGATATCCGCATCGCATACAAGGCGGGCTATTTCCAGGGCAGCTCGGATACGACGGCCTCGCCCAACGATCCGGTGACGCGCGAACAGGCGGTCGTTCTGGTCGGGCGCAGTCTGCGCCTGCAAAACAACGCCGGCTCGATCCACAGCTATCAGGACAGCCGGGACATCAGCACGTGGAGCCGCGGCATCATTCAGGAGGCCACGGATCTCGGCATCGTCACCGGCTATGAGGACAACAGCTTCCACCCGCAGGAGCCGATCACGCGCGGTCAGGCGGCCTGTGTGCTCTCCCGCGCGATCGGGACGCTGGTGCAGACCCCGGGCGAGCAGTCCGCGGGAAGCGTGTACGGGAACCTGACCATCAGCTCGCCCGGCGTTACGCTCAAGGATACGATCGTCACGGGGAACCTGTATCTCACCGGCGGCATCGGGCTGGACGACGTGGTCCTGAGCAACGTGACCGTGAGAGGGAAGATCGTGGTTTGCGGCACCGGCTCGAGCCAGAAGGGCGAGAGCAGCGTCATCCTGCGCAACGTGACGGCGGAGGCGCTGGAGGTGGACAGCCTTACGGCCCAGTTCCTCAGCGTCCGCGCGGAGGGCCTGACCAATATAAAGGAGACCACGGTGCGCACCTCCGGCTATCTGGAGGATCTGACGGAGGATAACGCCGGCTTCAGGTACATCAAGCTTGACAGCACGACGGGCGCGCAGCTTCAGCTCGCGGGCAATATCAAGGAGGTCATCAATCTCTCCCCGAACTCGACACTGGCCTTTTCCAGCGGCGTGGCCGACAAGGTGACGGTGGACGAGAAGGCGACCGGCTCCACGCTTAACATCGCCGGCAGCGCGACGCTGCGCGACCTGAATTTGGATACGGCGACGACGGTCACCGGCACGGGCGACATCACGAAGGTGACGGTCAACGCGAACGGCTCCGTGATCCCCATGCTTCCGGATTCCATCACGGTCCGTCCCGGCGTGACCGGGAACATCGGCGGCACGGCGATGGACTCCGCGGCGGCGATCGAATCCTCCGAGGACCCGCGTCTGCTCGCGGGCTACCCGGCGGCGCGGAACGTCGCGCCCACCTCGGCGGACGCGGTTTTCAGCACGAACAAGAGCGGAACGGTGTACTGGGCGATCACCGCCCTGACGGACGGCTCCGTGGACGATAAGGCGCTGCTCAACCCGATCAACAACAACCGGATCGTGAAGAGCGGAACGCTCAAGGCGACCGGCGCGAAGACGGAGATGACCGTCAAGCTGACCGGACTGACGAAGGACGGCTCCTACTACATTTCCGCCATGCTGGTGGACAACCGGGGACGGCACAGCCCCGTGAAGGTCACGGCGTTCACGACGCCGGACGACTCGGTGCCGAATTTTGCGACGGGCTATCCCTACACGAGCATGGCCACGGATACGGACGATCTTCAGATCGTACAGGCGATGGTCATGCCCACGAAGGACTGCCAGCTTTACTACGCGCTCATGCCCAAGGGTTCCACGGCGCCGACCGCCGCCGACTTCAAGACGGGGTCGATCACCGGCAATCTGGGCAGCGGCGTGGTGGACGTGAAGAAGAACACGCCCCTGCTGCTCGCGCGTGTGAACAATTCCTATCTGGCGGAGCAGACCGTGTACGACCTCTATCTCTGGCTCAACGACGCGGATAACGGAAAGAGCTCGGCGGTGAGGAAGCTGTCGGTCACCACGCTGGACAAAACGCCGCCGGTGCTCCAGCACCTGACGGTGACGGATGTGGCGGCGCGCTCGGTCTCGCTGACCTATTCCATCGACGAGCCGGGCACGCTCTACTGGGCGGTGGTCAAAAAGGGCGTGGGCTTCTATGCGCAGGGCGTTGACGATCCCGAGCTTCAGGTGGCGAAGGTCCAGGTGGAGTCCGGCGTCGGCGCGCTGAAAAAGGGCAGCAGCACGGCCGGCCGCGCGGCGACCGACGTGAAGTTCACCGTCAGCGGGCTGGATTCGCAGACGGCGTACGATCTTTACTATGTCATTAAGGACCGCGCGGGGAACTACGGCGTTTACACCAAGGAGCTGACGCCTCCCATGGAGATCAACACGCTCGACAACGAGAAGCCGACCGTCACGCAGGAGTTCACCCACGACGGCACGGACGACCCGAGGAACCTTACGCCCTATCCCGACACCTCGATCCGCCTTGTGTTCTCCGAAAGCGTGCAGGGCATCGGGACGGACGCCAACGGCAGGGACATCTACCGCAACTTCGAGGAGCTTTACGACGCCGTCGTTAAGGAGAGCGATCCCGCGCTGCGTCAGGCCGCCGAGGAGCAGCTGGCCGAGGCGCTCAGGGCGCATATCACGCTGTACTACAAGCCCGCCAGTGGACAGCCCACCCCGGTCGCAGTCAAGGGCGACGCGGGCGTAGACGACGACTGGGTCATCGACTACCGCAGGGCGTCGGTGGAGATGGACGCCTCCGGAACGGGGGAGATGATCATCACCTTCCCCTACAGCACCGATGTGAACAAGAACGGACTGAACCTTTCCAG
>CAKTJA010000050.1 GCA_934567115.1 uncultured Oscillospiraceae bacterium | reverse complement strand
TCGCCGTAGACCAGCGCGTGGACCGCGTCCGTAATAAGGCCCTTTGAAAGCGTGAACCCGTCGTTCTTCTCCATGCCGTTGAAGTTGACGGAGATCACCGGGATATGCCCGTACCCCGCCTTCTCCAGCGCGCGGCGGATAAAGCCGACGTAATTGCTCGCACGGCAGCAGCCGCCCGTCTGCGTCATCATCAGCGCAAGCCGGTTCGTATCGTAGCGTCCGGAGAGCACCGCCTCCATCAGCTGCCCCACGACCGTGATGGAGGGGAAGCACGCGTCGTTGTTCACAAACCTCAGCCCCATGTCGATGGCGGCGCGGTCGTCGTTTTTCAGCAGCTCGACCCGATAGCCGTGCTTGCGGAAGACCGGCTCGAGCATGTCGAAGTGGATGGGGCTCATCTGCGGAGCGAGCAGCGTCCAGCCCTCGTCCCGCATCCGCTTTTTAAACTCCGCCCTGTGATAAACGGCTGGCTGCGGATGAGCGTAGATCCCCTTCTCGCGCCGGATGCGCATCGCGGCAAGCAGACTGCGGATGCGGATGCGGACCGCGCCGAGGTTGTTGACCTCGTCGATCTTGAGAACGGTGTAGAGCTTATTGCTGCCCTCAAGGATCTCGGCGACCTGATCGGTCGTCACGGCGTCCAGCCCGCAGCCGAAGGAGTTGAGCTGGATCAGCTCAAGATCGTCGCGGCGGCGCACAAACTCCGCCGCAGTATACAGCCGCGAATGATAGACCCACTGGTCGTTCGCGCGGAGCGGACGCTCGGGCGTGAAATCCACGGGGAGACTGTCCTCCGTAAAAACGTCCAGCCCATAGGAGGCGATCAGCTCCGGAATGCCGTGGTTGATCTCCGGATCAAGGTGGTAGGGCCGGCCCGCAAGCACAACGCCGCTGCGGCCCTCCCGCTCCATTTTCTCAAGCATCCGCGCGCCCTCCGCGCGCACGTCCTCCTTAAACCGCAGCTGCTCGCTCCACGCGAGCGAGACCGCACGGCGCACCTCGCGCTCCGGGATCCCCCACTGCTTGCGGCAGAAGGCGGACAGAGCGCCGGCGATCGTTTTTTCGTCGGTGAAGGCCAGAAAGGGCTTGAGGTATTCCACCTCGCCGTCAACGACCGCCTCCACATTGTTCTTGAGATTTTCCGGATAGGATACGACGATGGGACAGTTGAAGTGATTCTGCGCGCCCGGCGTCTCCTGCCGCTCGTAAAAAATGCAGGGATGAAAGATCGTCCGCACGCCCTCGTCAATGAGCCACTGCACATGCCCGTGCGCCAGCTTAGCCGGATAGCACTCCGACTCGGAGGGGATGGACTCCATGCCGCGCTCGTAAAGCGCGCGGCTGCTCGCCGGGGAAAGGATCACACGGAAGCCCAGCTCGCGGAAAAACGTCGCCCAGAACGGGTAGTTCTCATACTGGTTCAGCACGCGCGGAATGCCGATCACGCCGCGCGGCGCGTCCTCCTCCGCCAGCGGGGGATAGCTGAAGACCCGCTCGCGCTTGTAGGCAAAAAGATCGCCGCCCTTTTTTCGCCCGTCTCCGCCTCCGGCGCCCTTTTCGCACCGGTTCCCGGTGGTATAGCGCCGCCCGCCCGGAAAATGCGTAACGGTCAGCATACAGTTGTTCGCGCAGCCGCCGCAGCGCAGCGTCCGCGTTTGGCAGACAAGCGACCCGATCTCGTCAAGCGGCAGCATCGTGCCCGCCTGACCGTGATAATGCCCGCGCGCGATCAGCGCCGACCCGAACGCGCCCATCAGCCCCGCAATGTCCGGGCAGACGGCCTGTGCGCCGGAGATCGTCTCAAACGCGCGCAGCACCGCACGGTTGCAGAACGTCCCGCCCTGCACAACGACATGCCCGCCAAGCTCGCGCGGGTCCGTCAGCTTGATGACCTTGTAGAGCGCGTTTCGGATCACCGAATAGGCCAGTCCCGCCGAAATATCGGCGACCGACGCGCCCTCCTTCTGCGCCTGTTTCACATTCGAGTTCATAAACACCGTACAGCGCGTGCCGAGATCGACCGGGTGGGGCGCAAAAAGCGCCTCCTCGGCGAAGCTCTCGGCGGTAAAGCCGAGCGACGCCGCGAAATTCTCAATAAACGAGCCGCACCCGGATGAGCACGCCTCGTTCAGCAGCACCGTATCGACGCTTCCCCCGCGCAGCTTGATGCACTTCATATCCTGTCCGCCGATGTCCAGCACGCAGTCCACCTGTGGGTCGAAAAATGCGGCGGCGGTGCAGTGCGCGACCGTCTCCACCTCGCCCTCGTCAAGCGAAAAGGCCGCCTTGAGCAGCGCCTCGCCGTAGCCCGTGGAGCAGGAGCGCAAAATGCGCACGCCGTCCGGCAGTTCGCGCGCAAGCGCCGACAGCGCCAGCTTCGCCGTCTCGATCGGACTGCCCTGATTGCTCGCATAATAAGACCACAAAAGCTCCCCGTCCTCTCCGATCAGGGCGAGCTTTGTGGTGGTGGAGCCGGCGTCCACGCCGAGAAAGCAGCCGCCGCGATAGTCCGCCAGCGCCGTCTTCTTCACGACCGCACGCGCGTGCCGCGCGCAGAAAGCGTCATACTCCTCCTGCGAGGCAAACAGCGGCGCGAGCCGGTGCAGCTCAAAGGCCATCGAAACGCCGCGCTCAAGCTTCCCGATCAGTTCATCAATGGGGACCGGTCCGCTCTCCGCGTCGTTCATCGCCGCGCCCATCGCGGCAAATAGATGCGAATCCTCCGGCTCCACGGCCGTCTCCTCCGTCAGGCCGAGCGTGCGGATGAACGCCGCCTTGAGCTGCGGCAGAAAATGCAGCGGCCCGCCAAGGAAAGCAACGTGTCCCCGGATCGGCTTTCCGCAGGCGAGGCCCGAGATCGTCTGGTTGACCACCGCCTGAAAGATCGAGGCCGCAAGGTCCGCCTTCGCCGCCCCCTCGTTGATCAGCGGCTGAATGTCCGTTTTGGCGAAAACGCCGCAGCGCGCGGCGATCGGATAGATCTGCCGGTAATTCGCCGCCTCGCGGTCAAGCCCTTCGGCATCGGTCTGCAAAAGCGCCGCCATCTGGTCGATGAACGAGCCGGTCCCGCCGGCGCACACGCCGTTCATGCGCTCTTCAAGCGTCCCGGAAAAATAAATGATCTTCGCGTCCTCGCCGCCAAGCTCGATGGCAACGTCGGTCTGCGGCGCTTTGGCCCGAAGCGCGTCGGCGACCGCGACGACCTCCTGCACGAACGGGATCCCCAGCGCCCCGGCAAGATTGATCGCGCCGGAGCCGGTGATCCGTGCGCACAGCGCGCAGTCCCCCACCGTCTCTCTCGCCTCGCGCAGCAGCTCCACCAGAGCGGCCTGGGTGTGCGCGCAGTGCCGCCTGTATTCCCCGAAGACCGTCCTCCCCTCTCCGTCAAGCAGCACCAGCTTCACGGTCGTAGAGCCGATGTCGATCCCCGCGCGATATGTATTCATGAGCCGACCTCTTTTCGAAAAATGCTTTGAGTACAGTATAATACGGCAAAAAGGAGAGCGTAAAGTTAAGAAGCTGTGAAAAAATTGTGAAGGATCGGCGGACGCTCCCCCGTACACCATATGCGCCGCAGCGCGCAAAAAGGCCGCCCGGCAGACGCTCCGCCGGACGGTCTTCCGTACATATTCAATTGTCCGGCGCGGTCAAATCGACTCGTCCTCCTCCGCCGCGTCCTCTTCCGTCTGCCCGGCAAGCGCAGCCTCGCTCATCGCGCCAAGTCCGCCGCGCATGCAGATCTCCTCCCACTTTTCGCGGGTGATGAGCAGCTGACGCGGCTTCGAGCCCTCGAACGGGCCGACGATGCCGCGCGTTTCCATCTCGTCCACAATGCGCGCCGCGCGCGAGTAGCCGAGCTTCAGCCGCCGCTGGAGCATGGAAACGGACGCCTGTCCGGTCTCCATCACCACGTCGATGGCGGCGGGCAGCAGCTCGTCCCCCTCGTCGGGGACCGGCTCCGCAGCGGCCTGAGAGGCCGCGCCCTTCCCGCCCTTTTCCTTCTCCGCAACATTCTCCTCGATCTTGCTGATCACGCTCTCGTCGTACTGCGCCGCGCCGTTGGCCTTGACAAAGCCGACCACGCGGTCGATCTCCTCGGCGGAGATGAAGCAGCCCTGCACGCGGCGGGGCTTCCCCTCGCCAAGCGGAGCATAAAGCATGTCGCCGCGTCCGACCAGCTTTTCCGCGCCGGTGGTGTCCAGAATGATGCGGGATTCCAGCGACGAGGCCACCGCAAAGGCGATGCGGCTCGGAATATTGGCCTTCATCAGACCCGTGATAACGTCCGCGCTCGGACGCTGCGTCGCAATAACAAGATGCATCCCGGCGGCGCGCCCCATCTGCGCCACGCGGCAGATGGATTCCTCGACCTCCTTCGCCGCGACCAGCATCAGGTCGGCCAGCTCGTCGATGACCACCACCACGCTCGGCAGCTTTTTCAGCTCTCCGTCCGCCGCGGCAAGCGCGTTGTAGCCGGCAAGGTCCTTGACGTTCCGCTCTGAAAACAGCTTGTAGCGCTTCATCATCTCATAAACCGCCCATTGCAGCGCGCCCGCCGCCTTTTTCGGGTCCGTGACGACGGGGATCAGCAGGTGCGGTATCCCGTTGTAGGGCGCAAGCTCCACCATCTTGGGATCGACCATGATGAAGCGCACCTCGTCCGGGGTCGATTTATAGAGCAGCGAAACGATCAGCGAATTGGTGCACACCGACTTGCCCGAGCCGGTCGTTCCCGCGATAAGCACATGCGGCAGCTTTCCGATGTTGCCCACGATGTTGTTCCCCGCGATGTCCTTGCCCACGGCAAAGGCGATGGAGGACTTATGGTGCGTGAACTCCGGCGACTCAAGCACATCGCGGATGTGGACGGCGGACACCAGCTTGTTCGGCACCTCGACGCCGACGACCGAGATCCGGTCCGGGATCGGCGCGATGCGCACGCCAGACGCGCCCAGCGCAAGGGCGATATCGTCGGCAAGGTTCGTGATCTTCGAAAGCTTTACCCCCTGATCAAGCGTAAACTCATAGCGCGTAACGCTCGGCCCGCGCACAACGTCGCCCGCCTGAGCGTCCACGCCGAAGCTTTTCAGCGTTTCGCCCAGACGGCGGGAGTTGTTGCGCAGCTCGGCCCCGGCCTCGACGGCGCTCTCTCCCCCGCCCTCGTCAAGCAGCGTGATCGGCGGGAAGCTGTACTCGGGGATCTCCTGCTCCAGCTCGTTCTCGATCTCGTCGGCAACCTTCTCGGCCTCTGCGGCGACCTCCTCCGGCGCGGTGGCCTTGATCGCCGCTGCGGCGACCGGCCTCTCCTGCGGCACGGGCGCGGGCGGCTCCGCCGGCGCGGGCGCGGGAACCGGCGCAGGTGCGGGTGCCGGTACGGGTTCGGGCACAGGGGGCGCTGCGGGCGGCGTCACGGGAGCGGGAGCAGGCTCAGGCGCCGCCGGAGGCGGTGCAAGAAGCTCGTCCGGCGTGCGGACGTTTTCTCCCTTCCGCGCAAAGAAGCCCCCGGTCTTCTCCGTCTTCTTCTCCTCCTGCACGGCGGGCTTCTCCCCGTCGAGCGGAATGTCGATGCGCGAACGCGGCTGTCTTCCGCCCTGCCTGTCCGCGTTCGTCCTGCGCGCGGGACGTTCCTCCTCTTCCTCCTCCGGTTCGTAGGGCACCCTCTCGTGTGAACGCACGGCCTCGACGATCGCGCCGACGGTCAGGTTCAGCGCGAAAAGCAGGAACATCACCAGCAGCACGGAAAATATGATGATGCCCGCCGCCTTGCCAAACACCGCAAGGAAGCCGATCGCCAGCGCACCGGAGACCACGCCGCCGCTGTCAAGCGACAGGCCGCTGAGCCAGAGCGTTTTAAGAATACCGGGCGAGGATTCGAATTCCGCTGTGCAGACCACGATATGCACCAGCGCGCCGAGCAGCGCCGGCAGCAGCAGAGCGCTGACAACGCGCAGCGTCACCGGGCGGCCGTGGTGCAGGATCAGCACGTAGGCCGCCAGCAGCAGCACCGGCGCGACAAGGTAGCAGCCGTAGCCAAAAAGTCCCCGGCAGAGCGCCGAGAGCCAGTCGATGAAGAACGCGCCGCTCTGAAAATAGCCCACCACGGCGCACAGCGCAAGCAGCAGACAGACCGCGCCGCCGACCTCGCGGCGGATCGGCTTTTTCTTCGGCGCAGCCGAACGGCCCGTGCTTTTTCTTCCCGTCCGCCCCCCGGGGCCGGACGTTCTTTTGGACGTCGATCTCTTTTGTGTTGCCATAGCGCCTCCAACCCCTTATACGATCGTAAAAATAAGCACCAGCGCGCCGACGGCCCAGCAGTAGTACGCAAACGCGCCGAACCTGCCCCGGTCGGCGACCAGCTTCAAAAGCCGAATGCAGGCATATCCGGTCGCCGCCGCGACCGCCACGCCGACAAGGTACATCGGCACGGCGTTCGGGTCCACCCCCGCGTCCAGCGCGTCCTTCAGGCTGAGGACATTTGCGCCGAGGATCGCCGGGATGGACATGATGAAGGAAAACCGCACGGCAAAGCGCCGCTCAAAACCGCTAAAGCAGCCGCAGGTGATGGTCATTCCGGAGCGCGAGACCCCCGGACACAGCGCAACCGCCTGACCCAGACCGACGAACAGCGCGTCGGTCAGCCTCGCCGACTTCTCCGTCTTGCGGCCGCGCGGCACCCGGTCGCTCATGAAAAGCAGGAGGCCCGTAAAGATCAGCGCGCCGCCGATAAAATACATATTGTCTCCCAGTCCGCTGAAAAAGCGGCGGAACGGGACCATCGCAAAAAGCGGGAGCGTAGCCACGATCACAAGCAGCACCATGCGCCGCGCCGGGGGCGTTACGCTCGGCGTCGTGTGGCGGCACAGGTCGCGGACGCCGGCGAAAAACTCAACGATCATGTCGCGGATCTCGCCCCAGTAGGCGGCAAACACCGCCGCAAGCGTTCCGAGGTGCAGCAGCACATCGTAAAATTCCGGTACGTCCGACGCTCCCTGAAGGTTCAATATATGCTCGGCAATGGCCAGATGGCCCGAAGAGGAGATCGGCAGAAACTCCGCGACCCCCTGCACAAGGCCAAGCAAAACGGCGGAAAGCCATGTCATAACGCTCACGCTCCTTTTGAAAACAGCAGGATATAAAAATAAGTATAGCACACGGCGATCAAAAATTCCAGTCATAATTCCGCCGGCGGCGCGAACCAAAAAGCTGCCGGACCCTGTGCCCGACAGCTTTCCCGTTTCTCATTATACCGACCGCTCCAGCGCCGCGCGCGCGGCCATCTGCTCGGCTTCCTTTTTGCTGCGCCCCTCGCCGCGGCCGACGACCTTTCCGTCAAGCAGCACCTCGAAGGCAAAGCATTTCTCGTGGTCGGGACCGGACTCGCCCACCATGCGGTAAGCCAGCGCGTGATTCGGCTCCCGCTGGACAAGCTCCTGCAGCGTCGTCTTATAGTCGCGCCGGCGCTCCTCCACGGTCTCCTCCCGTTCCTTTTCCAGCAGCACGCGATGGATCAGATCGCTTGCGGCGGCAAATCCGCCGTCAAGGTACACGGCGGCAAACACCGCCTCGACCGCGTCCGCGAGAATGGACGGCCTTGTACGCCCGCCGCAGCTCTCCTCGCCGTTGCCGAGCCGAAGGAAACGCCCCAGCTCCAGACTCTGTGCGACCTCATGCAGACTCTGCTCGCACACGAGCGCCGCGCGGATGCGCGTCAGCTCACCCTCCGGCGAGTCCGGATGGCGCGCAAAAAGAAACTCCGCCGTGACGAAGCCGAGCACGCTGTCACCCAGAAACTCAAGCCTTTCGTTGCTCGCGGCGGCGCTGCCGCGATGCTCGTTGGCATAGGAGCTGTGACGCAGCGCCTCCTCCAGCAGCCCCCCGTTGCGAAAGCGGTAGCCCAGTCTTTTTTCCAGTTCGTGCAAGGCCCCCGCCCTCCTTTCCTTCCGTCCCGCGCGGGACGGGCGGCGTTCTCAGTTCAGCTTCGCGCTCAGGTAGCGCACGCAGTCGCCCACGGTTTTAAGCGTAAGCAGGTCCTCCTCCGGGATCTCGTCAACGTCGAATTCCTCTTCCATCGCCATGACCAGCTCGACCAGATCGACGGAATCGGCGCCGAGATCGTCCTCGAACGAGCTTGACATCGTGACGTCGTCCGCACCGACGGCAAACTGCTCCGCGATCAGATCCTGCATTGTCTTGAAAATCTCTTCAGAACTCATTGTCATCCATTCCTCCTCAAGGAAACGTTTGCCAAAATGATACGGCAATCTACACGGACTGTCAATAGTCTTTTCTGAAAAAGTCATTCCTTTTTCGGCTCGGACGCGGTCTTTTCCAGATCGGCGGCGATCCGGTCGATAATGCCGCTCTGCGCGACCGCCATCGTCTGGCGCACCGCGTTGCAGAACGCCTCGGCGTTCGACGAGCCGTGCGCCTTGATCACCGGCTTTGAGATCCCCAGCAGCGCCGTCCCGCCGACCTCGTTCGGGTCGAGCAGCTTTTTAAACTCCGAGAAGCCGTCCCGAAGCAGAAGATAGGCAAGCTTGGACTTCGCGTTCCTCTTCATCATCTTCTTCAGCTCGCCGCTCATCAGCTTTGCCGCGCCCTCGATGCTCTTGAGCATGATGTTCCCGCTGTAGCCGTCGGCGACGATCACGTCGCAGCCGCCGGCAAGCGCGGTGTTCGCCTCGATATTGCCGATAAAGTTGAGCTGTCCCCGTTCGCCCGCCT
>CAKTJA010000049.1 GCA_934567115.1 uncultured Oscillospiraceae bacterium | reverse complement strand
CTTTCAGCACCAGATCGCGTATAACGTCATCCCGCAGATCGGCGGCGAGGCGTACATGGGCTATACGAGCGAGGAAATGAAGATGCAGAACGAGGGGCGCAAGATACTGCACCTTCCCGAGCTGAAGGTCAGCTGCACCTGCGTGCGCGTGCCGGTGGTGCGCAGCCACAGCGTCAGCGTCGTGCTGCGCACCCGGGAGAAGATCAGCGTGGAGCGCGCGAGAGAGCTGATCTCCGCCGCGCCGGGCTGCCGTCTTGTGGACGATCTGGCGAACAAAAGCTATCCCATGCCGCTCGACACGAGCGATCAGGACCTTGTGTTCGTCGGACGCATCCGCGACGATCTTACCAACGAGCGCGGGCTGAACCTCTGGTGCTGCGGCGATCAGGTGCGCAAGGGCGCGGCCACCAACGCCGTGCAGATCGCCGAGCTGCTGCTGGAGCGGTAAGCCGGAGCGGGCCATTGCATGAAAACGGAGCGCCGGGGCAAAAGCCCCGGCGCTTTGAGCGCTGGCGGAAAATCCCGGGACGCACCGGAAGAAAAGGGATTTACACGGGGGGCGAGACGTGCTATACTCATTCGTGGACAATACAGGATCAGAGCCGCTGTCCGGCGGCGGGAAAATACAGGAAGGAAACACCATTATGATGACTTATCCCATGCATGTCGCGGGTCTTGTCCGCGACCTCCCGATCTGCAAGGTGACGGATGATTTTTACATCGGCGCGTTTATCATGTTCGGCGACGCGGAGCTGACGGTCGCATGCGCGCGCGGACTGCTCGAGCTGGCGGAGCGCGTTGAGTACGACTATCTGCTCACGGCTGAGGCCAAGAGCATTCCCCTGATCCACGAGATGGCCCGCCAGAGCGGCGCGCGGAAGTATTTCATCGCGCGCAAGGGTCCCAAGGTCTACATGCCCGACCCCATCTCCGTGGAGGACCGGTCGATCACGACGCTCGGCGTGCAGCAGCTTTTCCTCGGGCGGGACGACGCGGACCTGATCCGCGGGAAGAAGATACTGATCGTGGACGACGTGATCTCCACCGGCGGAAGCCTCCACGCGATGGAGGCGCTGGTCACGAAGGCCGGCGGGACCGTGGCCGGGCGCATGGCGGTGCTTGCCGAGGGCGATGCAAAGAATCGCGACGATATCATGTTCCTTGCGCCGTTGCCGACCTTTAAGGCCGACGGCAGCGTTCGGTAAAAGAGAGTGGAAAAGGGCGGTTTGGACCTGCGTTCAAACCGCCCTTGAGCATGTTGAAAGGTTTTTTCCATACGCTGAGTAAGTTTTCAGGACCGTGGAAAGGCCTGAAAACTGTCGATTTCGATGGCGCGGGAAACCCAAGAGGGGCTTTCCGCGCACGCGCTTCCTTACCGTTACGGGAGATTTACCACTTTATTGACAATTTTAAACCGGGGCGTTTCGCCCCGGTTCTTTTTTCGGAGGCGGTCCGTCCGTTCACGCCGGCGGCTCAGTCCGGGTGACGCAGACCGTCGATCATTCCGCGCAGCTCTTCGCCCGAAAAGCGGTGTACGCGGTCGCAGAACTGACAGGTAAGCTCCGCCTGTCCCTGCTCGCGCAGGATCGCCTCAAGCTCATCCGCGCCGAGGGAGAGAAGCGCGCGGCGCGTCCGATCGTGCGAACAGCCGCAGCGGTATTCGACAGGGGAGGTCTCCAGAATTTCAAGCTTGAACTCCGGAAGCACGGTGCGGAGGAGATTTGCGGGATCGGGGTCCTCGCGAAGAATGGCGGTCACGCTCGGCGCAGCGCAGACGCCGCGCTCGATCCGGTCGATGACGCTGTCGTCCGCACCGGGAAGAAGCTGGAGCAGGTAGCCGCCTGCGGCGAGCACGCTGCGGTCGCGGTCCACGAGCACGCCAAGCCCGCAGGCCGACGGGATCTGCTCGGACTCGACAAAGTAGGCGGCGATGTCTTCGGCGATCTCGCCGCCGAGAAGGTCCACCGTGCCGACATAAGGCTCCTTCAGATTCAGGTCCTTGATGACGGTGAGCGTGCCGTGTCCGACCGCGCCGCCCACGTCGAGCTTGCCGTCCGCGCGCAGGGGCAGCTCGACGCCCGGCTCCTGCACGTAGCCGCGCACGTTTCCCTCGCTGTCCGACACGGCGAGGATCGAGCCGAGCGGACCGTCGCCCCGGATCTGGAGCGTGACGCTTTCGCCGCAGCCCTTGAGGGCGCTGCCCATCAGGGAAGCGCCGGAGAGCGCGCGCCCAAGCGCGGCGGTGGCGACGGGGGAGGTGTGGTGGATCTGCCGCGCGCGCTCGACAAGCGCCCGTGAGCAGATGGCGGAGACCTTAAAGGAGCCGTCCTCGGAAATCGCTTTGACCAGACGATCATTCATCATTTCAATCACTCTTTTCTGATGCAGGAAAAATAGATGCGCCCGTCCTTTTCGTTCGGGGCGCGGCGGCGGCAGTCGCCGAAAACGCGCACGTCGGAAAAGCCGGCGGCGTTCAGCCATTCGCGAAGCTCGTCCGCGCCGTAGCAGCGCTGATGATGCTCCTCGAAGCCGCGCGCCCACAGGCCGTTGGGACGCTTGGAGAAGATATCGACATAGTAATCCAGAAGCCGCGTGCGGCGGGAGTACTCGGTGCGCCAGACGCAGTACACGTCCTCCCGCTCGTCAAGCCAGACCTGACCGTTCATCGCTTCAAGCTTGCCGGGAGTGTGAACGTCGAACACGAGCGCCCCGCCCGGCGCAATAAACAGGTGCAGCCGGCGGAACGTTTCGCGCACGTCGCGCGGATCGGTGAGGTAGTTGAGGCTGTCCAGACAGCAGACGGCGGCGTCCACCGTGCCGTAAAGGTCCAGCTCCTGCATCGACTGGTGCAGGAACAGCGGCGGAACGCCGTGCAGCTCCGCGGCCTTTTCCCTTGCCTGAAGCAGCATATCCTCCGAGCCGTCCACGCCGATAAGCTCATAGCCGCGCTCCGTGAGGATCGCGGTCATCGTGCCGGTCCCGCAGGCGAGGTCGAGCACGGTGCGCACCGGAATGCGGCTGCGCAGAAACAGGGACTCCACAAATGCGGCGCGCTTTTCGTAGTCAACGTCGCGCGTCAGCTCGTCATAGGCGGGAGCCAGCGCCGAATAGCTTTCCGTCATTCGCCGCGCTCCATCCGCTCAAACACGCGCGCATAGCCGCCGGAGGAATCGGTGAGCGAGCGCGCCACCCGGGAGATCGTTGCGCTGGAAGCGCCGGTGCGCTCCAAAATCTCGCTGTAGACCAGCCCCTTCGACAGAAGCCGCGCGACCTCGAAGCGCTGCTCCATCGTGCGCAGCTCCGCAACGGTACACACGTCGCGGAAGAAGCTGCTGCATTCCTCCTCGCTGCGCAGCAGAAGGATCGCCTTATAGAAGTCCTCGTTTTTTTCTCTTTTTCCGATGCGGCTGCCGGCCATGGGAACACCTCCTGACGGGACAGTGGCGCGCGGTGCGCGCCCTACAGTATAGTCTAACAGCGCAAAGCGCGAAAGTAAAGAGCAAATCGGCTCCTTTTTTCAATTTGCCGCCGTGAAGAGTCGTTTCTTTTTTCGGCGGAACGCCGTGCTCTCCGGCCAACCTGTCTGCCGTTTCCGCCATAAAATCCACTTTCGGCGGGCCGCCCGGCGTACGGGAAGGGGCTTGCGGGCATTCGGAATCGCGGAAAGTCGGCGGAATGTGCCGTTCGGAGAAATGCATGCAATATCCGTTGGCAAAAGGACCTTGGGGCTGCGCATCTCGGATTCCCGCGTTACAGTATCGTTCGCAGCCGTTTTCGTGTACGGATTTGCCCGCGTGCCGTCCGCCGAACAAACAGGCGAAGGGCGCGGAGCTTTACACGGCTGCGTTTTCTGCCCGGTCGGACCCGTCCGGGGCCGGCACAGCGTCGGTCCGAGGGGCTCCCTTGCAATAAAAAGCGCAAAAACGGCTTGTTTTCCGGAAAATCATGTAGTATAATTCCAAAGAATAAAGGGCGCTTCGCCGCCGCATCAAAATAAAGGAACGAGGGAGAAATGCTATGAATATGATCCAGCGCGCAAAGGACCAGATCGCCGCTCTGACCGTGCAGGCCTACCGTGCCGCCGTGGCGGAGGGGCTGCTGCCCGACGGCGTGGAAACGGTCCCTGCGGTCGAGATCCCCAAGGACACCGCCAACGGCGACTACACCACCACCTTCTGTCTCGCCGCGTCCAAGGCGATGCATAAAAATCCGCGCGAGGTCGCGGGCATCCTCACCGGTCATATGTCGTTCGACGGCACGTATTTCACCTCGGTGGAGATCGCCGGCCCCGGCTTTCTGAACTTCCGCCTCGGCGACGGCTGGTATGCCGACGTGCTTGCCGACGTTGAGCGCGAGGCCGAGCGCTACGGCCGCAGCGACGGTCTGCGCGGGAAGAAATACATGGTGGAGTTCGTCTCCGCCAACCCGACCGGCCCCATGCACATGGGCAACGCGCGCGGCGGCGTGCTGGGCGATACGCTGGCCTCCGTGCTCGACTGGTCCGGCGCGGACGTGTGGCGCGAGTTCTACGTCAACGACGCGGGCAACCAGATCGAGAAATTCGCCAAGAGCCTGGAGGCCCGCTACTTCCAGATCATCAAGGGCGAGGACGCCGTCGAGTTCCCCGAGGACGGCTATCACGGCGACGACATCCGCGAGCTGGCTCAGGCGTTTTACGACGAGCACGGCGAAAGCTATCTGGACAAGCCCGTGGAGGAGCGCCACGCCGCGCTCGCCCGCTTCGGCCTCGACCGCAATATCCCCAAAATGCAGAGCGACCTTGAGCGCTACGGCATCAAGTTCGACAAATGGTTCTTCGAGTCCGAGCTGCACGAATCCGGCTTTGTCGCCGACACCGCCGAAAAGCTCAAGGAGCTTGGCTACACCTATGAAAAGGACGGCGCGCTCTGGCTCAAGACCGCCGAGATCACCCGCGCGCAGCTGCGCAAGACCGGCAAGAAGGACGAGGACATCGACAAGCTCGACCTCAAGGACGACGTGCTGCGCCGCTCCAACGGCTTTTACACCTATTTCACCGCCGACATTGCCTACCACCGTAACAAGTTTGAGGTGCGGCACTTTGATAAGGTCATTGACATTTTCGGCGCGGACCATCACGGTCACGTTGCCCGTCTGAAGGGCGCGATGGACGCGCTGGGGCTTGACGGCACGAACAAGCTTGACGTTGTGCTCATGCAGCTCGTCCGCCTTGTGCGCGACGGCGAGGTCGTGCGCATGTCCAAGCGCACCGGCAAGACGATCTCGCTGTGCGACCTGCTCGACGAGATCCCCGTGGACGCCTGCCGCTACTTCTTCAACGCCAAGCCCGACACGCAGATGGATTTCGACCTCGGCCTTGCCGTGCGCGAGGACAGCGAGAACCCCGTCTACTATATCCAGTACGCGCACGCGCGTATATGCAGCCTTCTCAAGGCGCTTTCCGAGGAGGGGCGCGGCGTTCCGTCGGCGGACAGCGCGGACATCTCCCTCATCTCCGGCGAGCTGGAGCGCGCGCTCATCAAGGAGCTTGCGAATTTCACCGAAGAGATCCGCATGGCCGCGCGCGACTACGACCCGAGCTATATCAACCGCTATCTTCTGCGTCTGGCCGGCGCGTTCCACCGCTTCTACAACGCCTGCCGCATCAAGGGCGAGGCGGACGACGTGGCGAACGCGCGTCTGCTGCTCGCCGCGGCGACGCGTCAGGTGCTCGCCAACGGTCTTGGCATTCTCGGCCTGAGCAAGCCCGAGAAGATGTAAGATGCGCCGTCTCCGACCGGCAGTCTCAAGGAAAAAGGAGGGCCGCTTTCCGACTGCACAGCCCTCCGAGGTTAGAAAAATATATGTAATGCAAATTGTTTAAGCCGACGAAGGGGCTTGCTGTCTGCGCAATGCAGGCGGCAAGCCCTTTCAGTTCATGCTCTGCTACACTCTTCCTGAGCGTCCGTTGCTTTTCTCCCATCATTCTTTATTTTGTACGGGCTGTAAGACTCTGTTGCTTTAATATACAAAAATTTCCCTGCAATCGCAAGAAAAACGCTGTGGGGCGGTGCGTTTTTTAAATCCATCGGCGTGCAGTGAAGCAAATTTCCGGAAAAGTTTTGAATTATCCTCTTGACTCTGCCGCCGCGTCATAGTGTATGCTCATTTTATCGGGAGGAGGGACGTCCCATGAGAACCATTCACGAAGTCAGCAGATTGGCCGGTGTCAGCGTCCGGACGCTGCACCACTACGACGCCATCGGGCTGCTGCCGCCGACCTCGCTCACGGAAGCGGGCTACCGGCTGTATGACGATACGGCATTGGCGCGGCTGCAATCCATTCTGCTGTTCCGAGAGCTGGAGTTTCCGCTCAAGGATATTAAGCGCATCTTGGATGATCCGAGCTTCGACCAGACCGCCGCTCTTGCGGACCAGATCAGGCTGCTGGAGCTGCGGCGGGAGCAGCTGGGACAGCTCATTGCCCTCGCCCGTGAAACTTTGGAAACAGGAGTGACACCTATGAAATTTGATGCATTTGATAAGACCGAGCAGGAGCGTTTCGCCGCCGAGGTCAAGGAAAAGTGGGGCGGTACCGCCGCCTACCGGGAGTACCGGCAGCGTGAGAAGGCTGGCGGCGCAGGCGATCCCGCCGAGCTGATGGCGCGGTTTGCCGAGCTGGGAGGGTTAAAGCATCTGCCCCCTGCCGTACCGGAGGTGCAGACCGCCATTCGCAGCTTGCAGCAGTTCATCACCGATCATTTCTACACCTGCACCCCGGAGATTCTGGCGGGTCTGGGGGAGATGTATGCGGCTGATGACCGCTTCCGCCAAAACATCGACAAGGCCGGCGGCGAGGGTACGGCGGAATTTGCCGCACAGGCCATCCGTGTTTATTGCGGAGAGGGGCACCTGTGATGATTTGATAGGATCTCCGCGACCCGGCGGGATACCGGCCGCACGAGACATGCGGGAAAAGCCGCCAACGTCATTGAGCCGGGAATCGGGACGCAGCGTCCCGATTCCCGGCTTTGATTGTGCGGAGCGAAGACCGCGCCATATCTGTAACTGTCTGCTTTCAACAAAACAATAAGGACGCGGCGCAGTGCGCCGCGTCCTTATGCATTTTTCTTACGGGACCGGGGTCACATGCTTGCCGACCGAATTGCTGCGGCTCACACTTCCTCGGTGCCTTCCTCCGGAATGGAGGAGGCCGCCTCGGCGGACGGCTCGCTGGCCGTTTCCGCAGCTTCAATGGGGTACTCGGGGGCGGAGGGAAGAGGCTCGCCCTGAACCAGCTCCTCCGGCACCTCGGTGTCGGGGACGATCTCCTCGGCGAAGTCGCGGTAGGCGTTCAGGCCCGCGCCGGCGGGGATCAGCTTACCGATGATGACGTTCTCCTTCAGTCCGAGCAGGTGGTCGACCTTGCCCTTGATCGCGGCCTCGGTGAGCACCTTCGTCGTCTCCTGGAAGGAGGCGGCGGAGAGGAAGGAGTCGGTCGCCAGAGAGGCCTTGGTGATACCCATGAGCAGCTGCGTCGCCTCAGCCTCGCGCAGCGGTTCGCCGGTTTCGGCGTTGACCTCGCCCGCGGCGCTGCGCGCGTGGATGGCTTCGTTGGCGTCCATCAGCTCAAGAACATCGACCATCGCGCCGCTGAGAAGCTCCGTATCGCCGGAATCCTCGACGCGGACCTTGCGCATCATCTGGCGGACGATGACCTCGATATGCTTGTCGTTGATATCAACGCCCTGCTGACGGTAGACCTTCAAAACCTCCTGAATGAGGTAGTTGTGAACGGCGGAAGCGCCGCGGATGCGCAGCACGTCGTGCGGGTTGAGCGCGCCCTCCTGGATCTGGCAGCCCTTTTCGATCACCTCGCCGTCGCGGATGCGAAGGCCGGTGTGCGGCACGGCGTAAGTGCGGGTGTCGCCGTCGTCGGCGGTGACAATGATGTTCAGGAGGCTGCCCTTCGACGCCTCCTCGAAGCGGACCTTTCCGCCGATCTCGGAGATCGTCGCCATCTTCTTGGGACGGCGGGCCTCGAACAGCTCTTCAACACGGGGAAGACCCTGCGTGATGTCACCGCCGGCAACGCCGCCGGTGTGGAAGGTTCGCATCGTCAGCTGCGTACCGGGCTCGCCGATGGACTGCGCGGCGATGATGCCGACCGCCTCGCCGGGTCCGACGGGCTTGGAGGTGGCAAGGTTCATGCCGTAGCATCTCGCGCACACGCCGGAATGGGCGCGGCAGGTCAGCACGGTGCGGATCTCGACGGAGTGAATATCGAACTTCTCCAGAAGCTCCGCGTCGGAGGCGTCCATCATCCGCTCCTTGGGGATCAGGACCTCGTCGGTACCGGGCTTGAGAATGTCATGCACGGGATAGCGGCCGTGAATACGCTCGGAGAACTTTTCGATGACCTGACCGTTTTCGCTGATCTCGCCGGCGATGATGCCGCGCTGCGCGCCGCAGTCGTCGGAGCGGATGATAACGTCCTGACAGACGTCGACCATGCGGCGGGTGAGGTAACCGGAGTCCGCCGTACGGAGCGCCGTATCGGCGAGGCCCTTACGGGCGCCTCGGCTGGAGATAAAGTATTCAAGGACGGAAAGTCCCTCGCGGAAATTGGCCTTGATGGGGATCTCGATCGTCTTACCGGCGGTGTTGGCCATCAGGCCGCGCATGCCGGTCAGCTGACGGATCTGCTTCATCGAGCCGCGCGCGCCGGAGTCTGCCATCATGAAGATGGGGTTGTAGCGGTCCATGTTCTTT
>CAKTJA010000048.1 GCA_934567115.1 uncultured Oscillospiraceae bacterium | reverse complement strand
GGAATCGGCGATCGCCGTTCTGCGCACGAACATCGAGCACAACAGCGCCAACCTCGCCCGCGCGGAGTCCGAGCTGAGAGATCAGGCCGGCCGCGCGGAGAGCCTTGGCGCGCAGATCACCGCGCAGCGCGAGAGGATATCAGACCTGACCGCGCAGACGGCGCAGACCGAGGAGGAGCTGTCTGCGCTGCTCCGCCGTGCGGAGGAGGCCGCGCGCTGCGCCGGGGAAGCGGGCGGAGAGATCGAGGCTCTGCGCGCACGGGAGGCGCTTGCATCGTCCGCCGCCGCAGACGGCAGGGCGGATGTGAGCGCGCTGAACGCCGGCGCTGCGGAGATGAACGAGCGCCGCGCCGCGCTGGAGCGCGAGTCGCAGGAGCTGGAGGGCCGCCTTGAGGAGACGCGGGGAGCCGCGCGGGAGGCGCGCCGCGCGCTGGAGGAGGCGCAGGACGAGGCTGACGCCGTGCGCAACGTGATCTCCGGACACATGCTGAAAATGGAAGGACGGGTCAAGCGGGAGGAGCAGGCGCGGCAAAAGAGCATTGACCTGTCGATGGAGAAGAACAACCTCGAATCCCGCATCCGTCTGCTCAGCGAGATGGAGAAGGAGTACGAGGGCTTTAACAAGGCCGTGCGCCTTATCATGCAGGCGGCGGAGAAAAACGCCCTGCGCGGCGTACACGGTCCGGTCGCAAGCCTGATGGAGACCGACCGACGCTGCGCCGTCGCCATCGAGACCGCGCTCGGCGCGGGCATGCAGAACATCGTGGTCGACAGGGAGGAGGACGCCAAGGGCGCCATCAACTTCCTCAAGCAGCGCGACGGGGGACGGGCGACCTTCCTGCCGATGACGGCTGTTCGCGGAGACGTGCTGCGCGAGGCGGGCGTTGACCGGGAGTACGGCTACGTCGGCATTGCGTCGCAGCTTGTGCGCTTCGACGGGAAATACGCCGGGATATTCAACAATCTTCTCGGCCGCACCGTCGTGGTCGAGGATATGGACTGCGGCATCGCCATCGCGCGCAAGTACCAGAGCCGCTTCCGGATCGTTACGCTGGACGGGCAGCTGCTCAACCGGGGCGGCTCGATGACCGGCGGCTCCGTGAGCAGGAGCGCCGGGATCCTCAGCCGCGCCAACGAGCTCAAGGAACTTACGCAGAACCGCGGCGCGCTGGACGAACGGCTTGCCGCCGCGCAGCGCGAGGCCGACGAGGCCGGACGCGAGCTTGCCGCCGCGCGGTACGAGCTTGAGGTCGCGGGGGAGCAGCGCCGCAGCGCCGAGGACGCGGTGCTCCGCTTTACGGGAGAGAAGGACCGCTGCGATGCGCTGCTCGATACGCTCAGGGGCCGGGAGAGCGCCATCGCCGCCGAGCTGGAGACGCTTGCCTCGCGCACGGCGGAGATGAAGAAGAGCGCTTCGAAGCGGGAAAAGGAGGTCGCGCTCCGCGAAGCGGAGGCTGCGGAGTGCAGACGGCTGTGCGAGGAGAAGCTGGCCGGACAGAGCGAGCTTCAGCAGGATTCCGCCCGGCTCGGCGACGAAATCGCCGGGTGCAGGAGCAGACTTGCCGGCTTTTCCGCAGAGCGGACGACGACGGAGCGCGCGCTGAACGATCTTGAGGAGCTTGAGCGGCAGATGCGCGGCGACGAGGGAAGCCGCCGTGCGCTTGTGGAGGAGTACCGCGCGGCGGTGGAAAAGGCGAAGGAGGAAATCGCGCGGCACGAATCCCGCGCGGAGGAGCTGCGGAGCGGCGCCGGGGCGCTGCGCGGCAGGCTCGCCGCGCTGGTCGAAGCGAAGCTCGCGCTTGAGGCGGAGCGGGGCGAAAGCGACCGGCGGGGCCGTGAGCTGAACGACAACGTGCTCAACATCGAGCGGAGCGTCGCCCGGCTGGAGCAGAAGCGCGCCACCACGGCGATGGAGGAGAAGCAGATCCTCGACAGGCTGTGGGAGACCTATGAGCTGGGGCACAGCGCCGCGCAGGAGCAGCGCGTCGAGCTGGAGAGCACGGCGAAGGCGAACCGCCGCATCGGCGAGCTCAAGCGCGAGATCGGCTCGCTCGGCAGCGTCAATGTCGGCGCGATCGAGGAATTTGAGCGGGTGAACACGCGCTACACCTATCTCGCCGATCAGCGCGACGATGTTGACAGCGCAAAAAAGGAGCTTCTCGGCGTGATCGAAAGCATCACCGGGGAGATGACCACGATCTTTAAGGAGCAGTTCGCCCTCATTCGCGAGAGCTTTCAGGAGACCTTTCTTGAGCTTTTCGGCGGAGGAAAGGCCACGCTTGAGCTGGAGGATGAAAACGACGTGCTCGGCTGCGGCATCGAGATCAGGGTGCAGCCGCCGGGCAAGGCGCTCAAAACGCTGTCGCTGCTCTCCGGCGGCGAGAAGGCGTTCGTCGCCATCGCGCTGTACTTCGCGATCCTGAAGGTCCATCCCACGCCGTTCTGCGTGATGGACGAGATCGAGGCGGCGCTTGACGAGCCGAACGTGATCCGCGTGGCGGGCTACATGCGCCGCATCTGCGACAGGACGCAGTTTATCGTCATCACGCACCGGCGCGGCACGATGGAGGCCGCCGACGTGCTTTACGGCGTGACTATGCAGGAGCGCGGCGTGAGCAAGGTGCTGACCATCAATATGAACGATATGGCAAAGGAATTGAACATCAAGGGGTAGGCTATGGGAATTTTTGCAAGGATCAAAAAAGCGTGGTTCGACAGCATCATCTGGGAGACCATTGATGAGGAGTTTTACGACGAGCTGGAGGAAAGCCTGATCGTGGCGGACCTCGGCGCGGCTGTCGCCGCAGACGCGGTCAAGCAGTTGCGCAAGGTCGTGTATGAAAAGAGCATCCAGCGCGGCGACGACGTGAAGCAGGCGCTTCGCGATATTCTTGAGCAGAAGCTAAACGTGGGCGATACCGCGCTCGACCTTTCCACCAGACCGAGCGTCGTGCTCGTCATCGGCGTGAACGGCGTGGGCAAGACGACGAGCATCGGCAAGCTCGCGCACAGGTACAGAAAGAAGGGGAAGCGCGTGCTGCTGTGCGCGGCGGACACCTTCCGCGCGGCTGCGGCGGACCAGCTGGAGATCTGGGCGGAGCGCGCGGGCGTGGAGATCGTCCGCAGCAGCGAGGGCGCGGACCCCGGCGCGGTGCTGTTCGATTCGCTTCAGGCGGCGAAGGCGCGGAACGTGGACGTCGTGTTCTGCGACACGGCGGGACGGCTGCACAATAAGGCGAATCTGATGAGCGAGCTGGCGAAGCTGCGCAAGATCATCGACCGGGAAACGCCGGACGCCGCGAAGGAGACGCTGCTCGTTCTCGACGCGACGACCGGGCAGAACGGTCTTCAGCAGGCGCGGGTCTTCCGCGAGACGGCGGGCCTGACCGGGATCATTCTCACGAAGCTGGACGGAACGGCGAAGGGCGGCATCTGCGTGGCGATCGCGCAGGAGCTGGGCGTGCCGGTGAAATTCGTCGGGCTGGGCGAGGGGATCGACGATCTTCAGCCCTTCGACGCGAAGGAGTATGTAAACGCGCTGATTTGAGCGGAGCGTCCGAACGGAGAGGCACGATATGGAAATTACGAACATCTGTCCCTACTGCGGGAAGGAAATGCAGGACGGCGCGATCGAGAGCGTTCGGGATATGACCCGCTGGTGCCGCAAAAACGAGGACGGCGGGTACGACGATGGCTGGAAGGAAGGCGTTCTGCTCGGGAAGGCGCATGTGTTTTCCGCAGGCTATGCCCCCGCGCTTTACTGCGAGGGCTGCCGCGTGGTGATCGTTCCTGTGCGGGAGCTCGAGACCTTTGCGGATAAGGCCGGCAGATGGCTGGACAAGACGCTCGGCTCGCTCGGGGAGCGGATGGACAGGGCGGCGGAGCGCCGCGAAGAGGAAAGAGCCGAGCAAAAGAGAGAAGAAAAACGGAAGAAGGACCCGTGGGAGGTATAGCATGAAACTGGTGCTGGCAACGCAGAACCCCAAGAAATTGCAGGAAATGAACGAAATTCTGAGCAGCCTCGGCGTGGAGGTCTTGAGCGAGGCGGACCTCGGCGCGAAGGTGGAGGTCGAGGAGACCGGCGAGACCTTTGAGGAGAACGCGCGCCTGAAGGCGACGGCGGTGATGAAGGCGACCGGCCTGGGCGCCATTGCGGACGACTCCGGATTGTGCGTTGACGCGCTCAACGGCGCGCCCGGCGTATACAGCGCGCGGTATGGCGGAGAGGGTCTGGACGACAGAGGGCGCTGCACGCTGCTGCTCAACGCGCTGCGCGGGCAGACGAACCGCGCCGCGCATTTCCACACCTCCATTGTCTGCGTATTTCCCGACGGGGAGGAGCTGACCGCGCAGGGAGAGTGCGCGGGGACGATCGCCTTCGTGCCGATGGGCGAGGGAGGCTTTGGCTACGATCCGCTGTTTTTCGTGCCGGAGCTGCGAAAGACCTTCGCTCAGCTCACGGCGGAGGAGAAGGCCGCGGTGTCTCACCGGGGCCGCGCGCTGCGGAGCTTTGCCGCCGCGCTTGACGACTATCTGAAAGGAAGCAAATGAATGGAACTGACCGGCAAGCAGCGCGCGCAGCTGCGCGCAATGGCCAACGAGCTTGAGCCAATCGTTCATATCGGAAAGGACGGCATCGGCGAGAATCTTGTCAAGCAGGCGAACGACGCGCTTGAGGCGCGGGAGCTGATCAAGTGCAGGGTGCTTGACAACAGCATGCTCTCCGCACGGGAGGCCTGCGACGAGCTGAGCCGCCTTACGCGCTCGGAGCAGGTGCAGGTGATCGGCACGAAGTTCGTGCTCTACCGCGAGACGCACGCGAAGCCGAAGGAAAAGCGCATCGCGCTCGTGAAGGACAGAAAGAAAAAACCCGTTTAAACGGACGGCGAAGAGGGAATTTCATTGAAGATCGGAATTTACGGCGGAAGCTTCAACCCGCCGCATCTTGGACATCAGAACGCAATGACGGAGGCCGTCGGGCGGCTGGGGCTTGACAGGCTCCTGCTGGTCCCGGCGGGCGTGCCGCCGCACAAGACGATGGAGCAGGGAAGTCCGTCCGGGGCGCACCGCCTTGCGATGACGCGGCTGATGGGGGAGGAGCTCGCATTCGCCTGCGGCGTGGAGGTCGAGACGCTTGACCTTGAGCTGCTGCGCGGCGGCGTGAGCTACACGGTCGATACCCTGCGTGAGCTGAAGGCCCGGTATCCGGACGATGAGCTGACGCTTTTCATGGGGACGGACATGCTCTTCTCCTTCGACGCGTGGCGCGAACCGGAGGAGATCGCGGGGATGGCGGAGATCGCCGCGTTCTGCCGCAGCGGGACCGATTCCGCCGAGGCGCTTGCCGCGCGGGCGGAGCAGCTTTCAAAGCGCTTCCCGCAGGGGCGGTTCACGGTCGTGCCGCTTGAGCGGATCGTACAGGTCTCCTCCACCGAGCTGCGCGGAGAGCTGGCTGCGGGTACGGCCGGCAGACTGCTTTCGGAGCGGGTATACGGATATATCCTGCGTGAAAAGCTGTATGGGACGGGGCTTGACCTCAAGCGCCTGACGGCGGAGCAGCTCCGCCCCATCGCGCTGAGCTATCTGACGGCAAAGCGCGTGAGGCACGTCCTCGGCACCGAGGAGACGGCGGTGAAGCTTGCGCGGAAATACGGGGCGGACGTGCACAAGGCGCGCGTCGCGGCGCTGCTGCACGACTGCACGAAGAGACTGTCGGCGGACGAGCAGCTTGCGCTGTGCGAAAGGTACGGCCTCGCGCTTGATGAGCTGGAGAAGAAGGCGCTCAAGCTGCTGCATGCGAAGACCGGCGCGGCGCTCGCGCGCGATGTGTTCGGCGTGGACGACGAGGTGTACGGCGCGATCCGCTGGCACACGACCGGAAGACCCGATATGACGCTTCTTGAAAAGGTGATCTATCTGGCGGACTTTATCGAGCCGACGCGCGATTTCCCCGGCGTGGACGAGCTGCGCGGGATCGTGTGGGAGGACCTTGACCGCGGACTTCTTGCGGGACTTGAGATGACGGTCAGAGAAATGGAGGAGATGGGGAATCCCATCCACGGCAACACCCTTGCCGCATGCGATTATTTAAAGGGGAAGGCGAATGAAGGGAAAGCGTGAGGTAAACAGAAACCTCAAATTAGACGAGCTGCGCGAGCGGGTGGACGGTGCGTTTGACGAGCACGGCGACGACGCATGGGCGCAGGTCAAGGGACTTTTTGCGCACCCGAAGCGGTGGATCTTCGGCACTCTCGCGGTCCTGCTCGCTGCGGCGGTCGGCCTCGGGCTGTACGTGATGAGCTCCATCCGTGCGCCGGAGCTGCCGAACCGGGACGATACGGACGGCGAGCAGGGAGAGACCCGGGTGGACGAGATCGACTACGGCGACGGCGTGCGCCCGAGGGCGGGCGGAGAGCGCAGAAGTCAGGACTTCTACACGGTGCTGGTGCTCGGCCGGGACACGGGCGGCGGCGGGAACACGGATACGATGCTGCTGGCAAGCTATGACGTGACGAACCAGAAGGCGACGGTCATGTCCGTGCCGCGCGACACGATGGTCAACGTTCCGTGGGACATCAAGCGCATCAATTCGGTCTACAACTACTACGGCGGGGGCGAAAAGGGGATTCAGGCCATGTACAAGGAGATCTCGCAGCTCGTCGGCTTTGAGCCGGATTATCAGGTCATCGTGGAATGGGACGCCGTGGGCGCGATCGTGGAGGCGATGGGCGGCGTTTACTATGACGTTCCGATGAACATGAACTATGACGATCCCGCGCAGGATCTGCACATCCATCAGACTGCGGGCTACCGCAAGCTCAGCGGGGACGACGTGATGCAGGTGCTGCGCTACCGATACGACAACAAAGACCCCGCGACCGGACGGCGGCGCGGCTATCCGGACGGCGACCTTGGGCGCATCCGGACGCAGCAGACGCTTCTAAAGGCGATGGTCGAGCAGCTGCTTCAGCTGAAAAACGTCACAAAGATCGGCGCGTTCGCCACGGCGGTGAAGGAGAACGTCACCTCCGACCTCAGCTTTGAGGAAATGCTCTGGTTCGGCAAGCGGGCGGTCCTGGGCGGACTGAAGATCGACGACGTGAATTTCGTCACCATGCCGAGTACGGCGAAGTACGCCTACAGCCGCGTCTACAGGAACGCGCAGTCCTATGTGTTCCCCAACGCGAAGGAGCTTCTGGATTTTGTGAATGATTCGCTCAGCCCCTTTACGGAGAAGTTTAAAATGAGCGATCTGGACATCATGTCGCTCAATTCGGACGGGTCGCTTTCCTCCTCCACCGGACGGGTTGAGGACAGCAAGGCGGCTGCCAGACCGCCGGTGAAGGTCGATCCGTACAGTGGGAAGGTCACGGAATGGGAGGGCAGCAGTCAGCCGCAGACCGAGGAGCAGGAGCCGGTCGAGGCGACGTCCGGAAGCCTGACGGTGATCGGAGAAATGACAGGCAACGAATAAGCCCCGATTCGGTTTTGCGCCGGGGGGACGGTCCCCCGCTCCCGGAGGGCCGGGCGGCGAAGGCGCGGAGGGAGGATCGGGAAATGAATAAGGGAAAGGAAACAGAGAAAATGGTGAATGCAAAGGAGCTGGCGCTGGCTGCGGCCAAGGCGCTCGACAGCAAGAAGGGAAAGGACATCAAGGTGCTGGAGATCGACAAGATCACCACGCTGGCGGATTATTTTGTGATCTGCTCCGGCGGAAGCAACACGCAGATCAACGCCCTGTGCGACGAGGTGGAAAAGGCGCTGGACGAGCTGGGCGAGAAGCCGCTCCACCGCGAGGGCTATCGCGGCGGCACTTGGGTGCTGCTTGATTACGGCTGCGTTGCCGTGCATGTGTTCAACGAGGAGGCGCGTGAGTTTTACGCGCTCGAGCGCCTTTGGAGCGACGGTCACGAGCTGGACCTCTCCGGCGTGCTGACGCCCGACGCGGCGAAATGACGCCGTACGCCGCCGGGGGCGCTTCGCAAAGGAGCAATGGCGGCGGAAGGGACGAGGCGTTCCGGACGGGCCTTTCGCCGGGGCGGCGATGAAGAGAAGAGCATCTGATCTCGATGATAAAAGAGAAGGAGAAAAGCATGAAGTACGATTTTGAAGCCATTGAGAAAAAATGGCAGCGGCGGTGGGAGGAGACGAAGCCCTACGCCGCCGTCACCGGCGATCCGAGGCCCAAGTTTTACGGCCTGATCGAGTTCCCCTACCCCTCCGCCGCGGGGCTGCACGTCGGCCATCCGCGCCCCTTTACGGCGATGGATATCATCTGCCGCAAAAAGCGCATGCAGGGCTGCAACGTGCTCAACCCCATCGGCTTTGACGCGTTCGGTCTGCCGACCGAGAACTTCGCCATCAAAAATCACATCCATCCCGCCATCATCACGAAGCGGAATATTGAGAATTTTACCCGCCAGCTCAAGATGCTCGGCTACGGCTTCGACTGGGACCGCGTGGTTGACACCACCGACCCGGAGTACTACAAATGGACGCAGTGGATCTTCCTCCAGATGTTCAAGCGCGGGCTTGCCTATAAGACCACCATGCCCGTCAACTGGTGTACGAGCTGCAAGTGCGTGCTGGCGAACGAGGAGGTCGTCGAGGGCGTCTGCGAGCGCTGCGGCAGCGAGGTCATCCGCAAGGAGAAGAGCCAGTGGATGCTTGCCATCACAAAGTACGCCGACCGTCTGATCGACGATCTGGACGACGTGGACTATATCGAGCGCGTCAAGACCCAGCAGCGCAACTGGATCGGCCGCTCCACCGGTACGGAGGTCACCTTCAAGACCAACAC
>CAKTJA010000047.1 GCA_934567115.1 uncultured Oscillospiraceae bacterium | reverse complement strand
CCGCAGAGTCGTGGAGACACGATGCGAGGGTTTGAACAGTTGGCATCGAAACCAAGGTGCCATCTAACGCAGTTTCACCGCCTGATGATGCTAAAGCTTGAACGGTAAGAAAAAACCGCCGCATGCGGTTTTATCGATGTCGCTTCCATGGCCTCGTCACCGGACGCAGGACTGTGGGGCTTTTTATTTTACCCGCTTTGGGGCATTTTTACGGAAAGGAGGGGCGGCGCATGGTCGATTTTGAAGAGCGCCGCGACGAGCTGCTTGACCGCATTGAGGAGATGACGCGCCGAAAGCAGTACGCGGCGCTGCGCGCTGTGCTGATCGAGCTGGAGCCGGCGGACATCGCCGACCTGTTCGACGACCTGCCCGGCGAGATCCTGCCGCTGCTGTTCCGTCTTCTCCCGAAGGAGCCGGCGGCGGAGCTTTTCGTCGAGCTGGAGCCGGATGTACAGGAAATGCTGATCCGGGGCTTTTCGAATACCGAGCTTAAAGAGGTCCTTGACGAGCTGTACCTCGACGACACGGTCGATATCGTTGAAGAGATGCCTGCGGGCGTTGTCAAGCGCATCCTCAAGCACGCCGATCCCGACACCCGCAAAAGCATCAACGAAATTCTGAAATATCCCGAGGATTCCGCCGGCTCGCTGATGACGACCGAGTTCGTCGATCTCAAGCGCGACATGACGGTTGAGGACGCGCTCAAGCGCATCCGCCGCACCGGCACGGACAAGGAGACGATCAACGTCTGCTATGTGGTCGATCCCGCGCGCAAGCTGCTCGGCATCGTCTCTCTGCGCACGATCCTGCTTTCGGACGAGGACGAGGTCATTGAGGACGTAATGGACCCGAACGTCATCTCCGTCTCGACGCTGGAGGACAAGGAGGATGTTGCGCAGACCTTCTCCAAATACGACTTCATCGCGCTTCCCGTCGTCGATAAGGAAAACCGCCTCGTCGGCATTATCACGGTCGACGACGCGATCGACGTCATGGAGGAGGAGGCCACTGAGGACTTTGAAAAGATGGCGGCCATGCTGCCCTCGGACAAGCCCTATCTGAAAACCGGCGTTCTCGAAACCTGGAAGGCGCGCATCCCATGGCTTCTGGTGCTGATGCTTTCGGCCACCTTCACCGGCATCATCCTCAACCACTACGAGACCGCGCTTGCCGCCTGCATCGCGCTCAACGCCTTCATCCCCATGCTGACGGGGACCGGCGGCAACAGCGGCACGCAGGCAAGCGTCGCGGTCATCCGCGCCCTGTCGCTTGACGAGGTCGAGTTTTCCGACATCGGCCGCGTCATCTGGAAGGAGCTTCGCGTGGCCGTGCTGTGCGGCGTATGTCTGGGCGGGGCAAACTTTGTGAAGATGATGCTGATCGACCGCACGCTGCTGCACAACGCCGCCGTAACGCCGACGGTCGCGCTGGTGGTGTGCCTGACGCTGGTGTTCGTGGTGTTCTTCGCCAAGCTTGTCGGCTGCTCTCTGCCGATCCTTGCCGAACGGATCGGGCTGGACCCTGCGGTCATGGCCTCTCCGTTCATTTCAACGATCGTAGACGCGATGTCGCTTATCATCTATTTTCAATTTGCCTCACTGCTTCTGGGGATCTGACCCCGGCGCGTCGGAATATTTCCCCGCGATGCGCAGTAAAGTGGCGTTGCTCCGGTCCGGCGCCCCGGCAGGTCCGCTCTTGCGCGGCGAAACGGCGCCGTTCTACTGAATTTGGGAGGTATTTTTATGGAAGCTGCACTGCGCGAGTATGCGCAAACGCTTATCCGGGTCGGCGTAAACCTGCAAAAAGGGCAGACGCTCGTCCTCTCGTCGCCGGTCGAGTGCGCGCCGTTCGCGCGTCTGTGCGCGTCGGCGGCTTACGACGCGGGCTGCCGCGAGGTGGTGATGAGCTGGCGCGACGATCTCCTCAGCCGCGAAAGATTTCTGCGCGCGCAGGAGGAGGCCTTCTCCGCGCCCAGCGCGTGGCGGAAGACCTTTTACACCGAATATGCGGAGCAGGGCGCGGCCTTTCTCTCCCTCGCGGCGGAGGACCCGGAGACGCTGCTCGGCGTTTCGCCCGCGCGGCTCATACAGGCGCAGCGGACCTCCGCCGTCGAGCGGGAGACCTTCGAGCGGCTCCAGATGGCAAACGCGTTCCCATGGTGCGTCGCGGGAGCGCCGGTCCCCGCGTGGGCGAAAAAGGTATTCCCCGCACTCAGCGGGGAGGAGGCGGCCGCCGCGCTGTGGGACGCGATCCTGAAGACCGTCCGCATCAACGGAGACGGGCATGCCGCCGCGCGCTGGCGCGAGCACATCGCCCTGCTCGCCGCGCGGAAGGATAAGCTCAACGCTCTGCGTCTGAAAAGTCTGCACTATGTCAACTCCCTCGGCACCGATTTGACCATCGAGCTGCCGGAGGATCATCTCTGGGCGGCAGGGAACTCCGAAACACCGAAGGGACAGGGCTTCGTCGCCAATCTTCCGACGGAGGAGATCTTTACCGCGCCGCTCAAAACCGGGATAAACGGAACGGTGTGCGCCTCGCTTCCGCTGGTCAACAACGGGAGCGTCATCGAGGGGCTGCGCTTCACCGTCCGCGAGGGACGGATCGTCGAGGCAGCGGCCTCGCGCGGGGAGGACGTTCTCAAGGCCGCCATCGCCGTGGACGACGGCGCGCGCTTTTTCGGCGAGGTCGCGCTCGTCCCCTACGACAGCCCGATCCGCAGCAGCGGCCTTCTCTTTTACAACACGCTCTATGACGAAAACGCGTCCTGCCACCTCGCCTTCGGCGAGGCGTACCCTGAGTGCATCGCCGGGGGAGAGCAGATGACGCGCGAGGAGCTTGACGCGCACGGGCTGAACCACTCGCTCACCCATGTGGACTTCATGATCGGGACCGCCGACCTCTCCATCGTCGGCACAACGCGCGACGGACGCGAGACGCCGGTGTTTGTCAACGGAAATTTCGCCCTGTAGGGCGCAAACGGAATACGGAGGAAAAAACGATGAATTTCAAGCCTGTACAGACGGATGAAAAAGTTCTTGTGATGCCCGGGGCCGTCGTCTGCGGAGACGTGGAGGCCGGCGAGGGCACGGCCTTCTGGTTCAACAGCGTCTGCCGCGCGGAGCTGCGCCCCGTTCGGATCGGCAAACGCTGCAACATTCAGGACTGCGCGGTGATCCACAACGAGTGCGTCCTCGGCGACGACGTTTCCGTCGGCCACGGCGCGATTGTCCACGGCGCGGTGATCGGGAGCCGCGTCATCGTCGGCATGGGCGCAGTCGTGCTCGACGGCGCGAGGATCGGCGACGACTGCATCATCGCCGCCGGCGCTGTGGTCACGGGGAAGCTGGATGCGCCGGCGGGGAGCCTGATCGTCGGAAGTCCCGCCGCCGTGGTCAAGCCGCTGAGCGACGCGCAGAAGGCCTCCTGCCTTGAAAACAGCGAGCTTTACTACCGCAAAAGCGTCGAGTACCGCGCCTATGCCGCAAACGCTTGACGAGCTGCGCGCCGCGCTGGACGACGTGGACGGCGAGCTGGCCCGGCTGATCGAGCGCCGGTTCGAGCTGACCGACAAGATCGGCGCTTACAAGCGTGCGCACGGCCTCGCCGTCCGTGACGAAAAGAGGGAGGCTGCGGTCGCCGCGCGGCTGACCGCGCTTTTGCGCGACGGCGGGAAGGCGGAGGAGCTTGCCGCGCTGTACGAACTGCTCTTCTCCCTCAGCCGCGCCCGGCAGGAGCGCGGCGAACGTTCAAACGAGAACATGACCGGAGGAACGCCATGAAAATCTTAGTCATCAACGGTGCGAACATGAACCTGCTCGGCAAGCGCGAGCCGGACGTCTACGGGCGCGAGGATTACGCGGCGCTCTGCGCCCGCATCTACGACCATGCGCGGAGCAGAGGGCTTGCGGTCGAGTGCTTCCAGTCCAATCACGAGGGCGCGATCATCGACGCGATTCAGGAGGCGGACGGGACCTTTGACGGCATCGTCATCAACCCCGGCGCATACGCGCACTACAGCTATGCCATCCGGGACGCGATCAAGGCCATCTCCATCCCCGTGGTGGAGGTCCATATTTCCGACATCGAAAAGCGCGAGGAGTTCCGCCATCTTTCGGTCACGGCCCCCGTGTGCATCGCGCAGATCCGTGGGCACGGCTTCGAGGGCTACACCATGGGCATCGATCTGCTCTCCGGCGCAAGGCCGTAGGGCGGCGATAGCCGCAGCAGCAAATAGAGAGAGGGAGGCCGCTGTGCGGCCTCCCTCTTTTTTACAGTTGTCTTTTACTTCGTATCGTTCGCCTTCGCGGCAGCCTCGGCCGCCGCCTTCGCAGCTGCGGCCTTCTTCTCCGCCGCAGCCTTCTGCGCGGCCTTGAACTTCTCCTTCTCCTCCGCAGTGGGGATCGGCTCGATGGCGTTCTTCGGGCATGCCTTGGCGCACATGGTGCAGTTGCGGCACTTCGTATAGTCGATCACCGCCAGATTGTTCACCACATGGATCGCGTCAAACTTACAGGTCCGCTCGCACATGCCGCAGGCAATGCACGAATTGGCGCAGACCTTCGTCACCGCAGGGCCCCTGTCCTTATTGGCGCAGTTGACGAAAACCTTCTGCTTATAGGGGACCTCCACGATCAGGTGGCGCGGGCAGGCCTCGCGGCACGCGCCGCAGTTGGTGCACTTCTCCTTATCGACCTCGGCAACGCCGCGATCGTTGATGTGCAGCGCGTCAAACTGACAGGCGGCGACGCAGTTGCCGAAGCCCAGACAGCCGTATGCACAGGCGGTCGGTCCGCCGGCGACCTTGAGCGCGCCGACGCAGTCGGAGATCCCGGCGTATTCGAAGTTCTTCACCGCAGCCTCGCCGCCGTTGCAGATCACATGCGCGACCATCTTCTCACCGCTGGGAGCCTCGATCCCCATGATCTCAGCGATCTTGGCGGCGCCCTCCGCACCGGCGGGCGCACAGGCGGTGACCGGCGCTTTCCCCGCAAGGATAGCCTCGGCGCAGCCGGCGCAGCCCGGATAGCCGCAGCCGCCGCAGTTCGCACCGGCAAGGCACTCCTGGATCTTCGGCAGCCGCTCATCGACCTTGACCTCGAAGGCCTTGGCAGCGACGGAAAGGATCAATCCGAAAACGACGGCGATCACGCCAAGGATCACAACGGCGTAAATAATATTCATCATAGTTCGTCCCCCTCCTTACATGGGCCAGACCTGCAGGCCGGAGAAGCCCATAAAGGCAAGCGCGATCAGGCCCGCAGTGATCAGTGCAATGGGAAAGCCCTCAAAGGCCTTGGGATAATCGGCGAACTGCACGCGCTCGCGGATGGTAGAAAACAGGAAAATCGCCAGCAGGAAGCCAAGACCGCCGGTGATGCCGTAAACCACGGACTCGATAAAGCCGTAGCCGCTCTGCACGTTGAGCAGCACCACGCCGAGCACGGCGCAGTTCGTCGTGATCAGCGGCAGGTAAACGCCGAGCGCCGTGTAAAGCGCGGGCATCGCCTTTTTCAGGAACATCTCGATAAACTGCACCAGACCGGCGACGACAAGGATAAACGCGACCGTCTGCATGTAGCCCAGCTCGAGCGCCACAAGGATCTTGTTCACGCCGAAGCAGAACGCGGACGCAAGGCCCATGACAAACGTAACGGCGAGGCCCATGCCGATGGCCGTATCGCTCTTCTTGGAAACGCCGAGGAACGGGCAGATGCCGAGGAACTGCGCGAAGATGAAGTTATTCGTCAGGATCGCGCCAAGGGAAATCGCAAGCAGCTTAGTAATATCCATCCTTAGTCACCCTCCTTTTCGCCCTTTTCCGCAGCCTTCTTCCCGCTTCTTGCAAGCGCCCACTGCATCACGGCGATCAGCGTGCCGAGGCAGAGGAAGCCGCCCACGGGCAGCACCAGCATCAAAGCCGGGGTGTAAGCGTCGGGCATGATCTTAACGCCCATCAGCGTACCGGAGCCGAGCAGTTCGCGGAACGCGGACATGATCACCAGAACAAGGGTGTAGCCGATGCCCTGGCAGATCCCGTCCACCGCCGCAGCGCCGACGGAGTTCTTGCTGGCAAAGGCCTCGGCGCGGCCGAGGATAATGCAGTTGACGACGATCAGCGGGATGAACACGCCCAGACTCTTGGCGATATCCGGGAAAAACGCCTGAAGGCACAGATCAACGATGGTCACGAAGCCCGCGATGACCACGATGTAGCACGCGATGCGGACCTCGTTGGGGATGATCTTGCGCAGCGCCGAAATAATGATGTTGGACAGCGTGAGAATGATGAGGACCGACACGCCCATGCCGACGCCGTTTTGAATGCTGGTGGTGATGGCCATGGTGGAGCACATACCGAGAAGCTGCACCAGAACGGGGTTTTGGGTGATCAGGCCGTCCCTGAGCTGTTTTTTGAAATTCATTGATCTCGTCCCCCTTTCTTAAGCCATGGCTTCCGCCGCGGCGAGGGCGGCGTTGACGCCCTTGGTGACGCCTCTGGTGGAAACCGTCGCGCCGGAGATCGCGTCAACGTTCTGCTTGACGACGAGGCTCCCCGCGCCGCTCATGCCGATGAACTGGTCAAGCACGCCCACGCTGGAGGCGGTGGGATCGTTGTTGATGACCTTCGTGCCGATGCCGCTCGTCTCGGACGCGTTGACCACGGACACGCCGGTAACGGCAAGGTCGCCGTCCACGCCGACGATCATCTCGATGTCGCCCTGCGAGCCGCCGGCCACGATCTTGAACGCGTAGCCCGCCTCCTCGCCGCCGACGACGATGCGGTAGGCCTCGGTCAGCTTGCCGCTCTGCGCGGCGGCCGCGTCAATGGCGGCCTGCGGGATCTCCTCGATCGGGGGGAACTCGCAGTCCGAGGAGCTGACGACCATGGACAGCGCGATGCGGGTGTTTTCCGCGTTGATCGCCTCGATGCGCTCGGCGGTGAGCCGGTTGGTCAGGCCGAGCAGCAGCGCGACGACCAGCGAGATCGCCGTAAGCGTGCCGGCCACGCGGAGAATGAACTTTCCTTCGATCTTCATGATTTTGCCGCCTCCTTTCCGGCCCTTCTGTCAACGCCGAAGCGGGTGGGTTTGATATGCTTGTCGATGAGCCACGTGCAGCAGTTCATCACAAGGATAGAGTAGCACACGCCCTCGGGATAAGAGCCGTAGTAGCGGATGAACACGGTGAGCAGACCGCAGCCGAGGCCGAAGAGGAGCTGCCCCTTCTTCGTGACGGGGGAGGTCACGTAATCGGTCGCCATGAAGAACGCGCCGAGGAACAGACCGCCGCCGAGCACATTATAAAGCATGAACGTCATCGGGTCGTTCCCGCGCGGGAACAGGAACGTCAGCACGGCGACCGAGCCGATGTAGGCCACGGGAATGTGCCACGAAATGACCTTGCGGAAGATCAGGTACAGTCCGCCGATCAGCAGCATCAGGGAGGAGACCTCGCCGGCGGAGCCGCTGATGAAGCCGGTGAACATGTTCTCGATGGGATAGGCTGCGGTGAGCGCGTCCATATCCCCGGCCTTGAGCAGCGCCATCGGAGTCGCGCCGGTCGCGGCGTCCACCTTGCTCCAGGTGGTCATCGCCGCGGCATAGCACGCGACGAGCGCGGCGCGCGCGGCCAGAGCGGGGTTCAGGAAGTTCTTGCCGATGCCGCCGTAAAGCTGCTTGACGACAAAGATCGCAAAGAAGTTGCCGACCACCAGCATCCACAGGGGAAGCTCCGGCGGGCAGACCATGCTCAGCAGCAGACCGGTGACGACGGCGGAAAGGTCGCCGATCATCTGCGGCTTATGCAGCAGGCGGCGGTACAGCCACTCGAAAAACACGGCGGAGACCACCGACACGGCCGCCCCGGCAAGCACGCTCATTCCAAAGCGCCACACGCCGAAGACAAGCGCCGGCATCAGCGCGATCACCACGTCGAGCATCAGGCTGCGCGTATCCTCGCCGCTGCGGATGTGCGGGTTGGAGGAAGCGATAAGCTTCAGCTTTCCATATTCGTTCATGTTTTCTTACGCCTCCTTTTTCGCGGCCTCAGCGGCGGCTTTTCTCTTGGCGGCAGCTTCCTTGACCTTCTGCTTGCCGGTCTTGAAGGTCTGCGTCAGGTGCAGACGACCGGGGCAGATGTAGGCGCACGCGCCGCACTCCATGCAGTCCATGATGTTGGCGGCCTCCAGCTCCTCGATCATGTTCTTCTGCTCGTACATATACAAATACAGCGGTTCGAGATGAACGGGGCACGCCTCCACGCAGCGACCGCAGCGGATGCAGGTGGGATTGTCCGAGTACCGGTTCTCATCGGCGGCAAAGGCAAGCATCGCGCCGGTCCCCTTCGCGACGGGGATATCGCAGGTGTACTGCGCCATACCCATCATCGGGCCGCCGGCAATGATCTTGAAGGTCCCGTCCTTCAGCCCGCCGCAGTAGTCGAACAGGCAGGAGACCGGCGTTCCGATCGGGCACTCGACGTTCTTCGGCTCGACCACGCCGCTGCCGGAGACGGTGACGACCTTGCTCACGACCGGCATTCCGGTCGTAATGGCGCGGAAGATGGCGATGGTCGTGTTGATGTTGAACACCGCGCAGCCGATCGCGCTGGGAAGCCCGCCGGGAGGGACCTGCTTCCCGGTGATGGCCTGACAGAGCTGCTTCTCTCCGCCCTGGGGGTAGCGGCAGTGCAGCGGCACGACGACGACCGGGGCGCGGGTCTCCGCGATCACGCGGTTGAGCGCGTCGATGCCGTTCTTCTTGTTGTCCTCCACGCCGATGACGACCTTGTCCACGCCGAACATCTTGACAAGATAGCTCGCGCCGCCGATGATTTCTTCCGTGCGCTCAAGCATGGCACGATGGTCGCCCGTGATGTAAGGCTCACACTCGGCGCCGTTGATGATGACCGTCGTGACCTGACCGATGC
>CAKTJA010000046.1 GCA_934567115.1 uncultured Oscillospiraceae bacterium | reverse complement strand
GTCCCGCACCGGCCGCTCGATCGGCTACATCACCTTCGACCAGCCCAGCGCGAAGCAGGGCGTGCTGTATTACGACTACAGCGAGGCCTCCCCGTTTTCCCAGCGGGTGAGCGGCGACATGCGCTACTACGTCACCAGCACGCCGGAGCTTGAACGCGTGACCTTCGTCCCGGCGGAGGGCTTTACCGGGAAGGCGACCGTGCCGTACCGCTGTGTGGACAGCGCGGGCAGCTCCTACAGCGGAAAGATCACGATCAATGTCTATGAGCCGAGCGGCTCGGACAGCCGGGACGTGAGCTATTCCACATCCATGGGCCGCGCGGTGGAGCTGGACGAGGCGGACTTCAACCGGGCCAGCCTGAACTACAGCGGCAACAGCCTGAATTACGTCTATTTCACTCTGCCCTCCGACCGCGAGGGAACGCTTTACTATAAGTACTCAAGCCGGAACAACACGGGCAGCACGGTTTCCGAGTCCACGCGCTACTACCGCGGCTCGAACCCCAGGATCTCCTCGATCAGCTTTGTGCCGGCGGACAATTTCAGCGGCACCGTCACCATTCCCTATACCGGCTACGACTACCGGGGGGAGCGGTTCAACGGGAATCTGATCATCCGCGTTTCCGGTTCCGACGGCGTTGTGGCGTACAGCACCACGAAGGGCCGCGCGGTCCGCTTCGAGGCGGCGGATTTCAACGAGCTTTGTCTGCGGGAGCGGGGCTACAGCCTCAGCCGCATCAGCTTTGAGCTTCCCTCCTCCTCGCAGGGCACGCTGTATTACAACTATGCGAACAGCAGCTCAAGCGGGACGACGGTCTCCTCCTCAAGCAGCTACTACCGCAGCGGGAACCCCGGCATTTCCGCCGTCAGCTTCGTGCCGAAGAGCGGCTTTACCGGAACGGCGAGCTTCGGCTTCGTCGGCTACGACGACACGGGGACGCGCTTTTCCGGAACGGTGCGCATAACGGTGGAAGGCTCCTCCGGATCGGACACCGTGAAGTATTATGTGAAAAAGGGCGGGAGTGTCGAGTTCGACGCGTCGGACTTCAACGACGCCTGCCGCTCCATTACCGGCGAGCGGCTGAGCTACGTCCGCTTTGAGCAGCCGTCGTCGCGGCGCGGCACGCTGTACTACAGGTACAACGCCGACCGGGACACGGGCACGAAGCTTTCGGACTACACCAACTACTACCGCTCCGGAAGCGGGCCTCTGCTTGACGACGTGACCTTCGTCGCGGCGGACAGCTATACCGGGACGGTCACGGTGGATTACACCGGAAGGAATGTGGACGGAGAGACCTATACCGGCACGGTGGAGATCCAGGTCGGCGATCAGGGGACCTTCGTTCCGGACTTCAACCTCTATTTTAACGACGTGCGGAGCGGCGACTACTTCTATGACGCGGTGCGCTGGGCGGTGTACGCGGGCGTTGCCGAGGGGGTGAGCGCGTCGTCCTTCGGCGTGAACGAGCCGTGCACGCGCGCGCGGATCGTGACCTTCCTCTGGCGCGCTGCGGGCAGTCCGCAGCCGAGAAGCGGCAACAATCCGTTTACCGACGTCAAGCCCGGCGCGTACTACTATAACGCCGTGCTGTGGGCGATGGGCGAGGGGATCACGAACGGCACAAGCGAAACGACCTTCAGCCCTGACGAGACCGTGAACCGCGCACAGGCGATGACCTATCTCTACCGCAGCGCGGGGTCGCCGCTGTTCGGGTCGGGCATGCCCTTCGAGGACGTGCCGTCGGACTCCTACTATTCTTCCGCAGTGCGCTGGGCGGCGGCGCGCGGGATCGCCGCGGGCACAAGCTCGACGACCTTCAGCCCGAACGAGCCGTGCACGCGCGCGCAGATCGTTACCTTCCTGTACCGGGCGCAGAGCCTGTCGAACTGAGACAGGGCCGCGTTTGCGAAAAATTTCTGAAAAAAGCGAGGGACCCGGGCCGAAAGGTCCGGGTCCTCTGCGTGTGGAAAAGTCTTTTTGACACGCCGAACAGGTTTTCAGAACCCGAAAAAGCTTTGAAAACCGTTGATCTCCATGGCGCGGGACGCACTTCCTGACCTTCCCGCGCACACGCTTCCTTGCCGTTACGGGGGGAGCTTCCGTTTTATCAACAGTCTCGGGCTGTACGGCTTTTGCCATACAGCCTTCGGTATTTCCAACCGCCCGTGGGACGCTCTTTCCAAATCGCGGGCCGCCGCACCGGGAGGGCCGTCCCGCTTTGTCGGCGGCATTAACTAAGCGTTTTCCGAGAAAGCATCGTGGAAAACAGGAGCTTGTTCCGCAGCCCGCTGAGAAAGAGCTTAAAAAATAAGAACCGGAGCATGCCGCTCTGGTTCCTATTTTTATGGAATATTACGCCCGGGCTTATCCCGCGTTTTGAGAAGCCCTTCCCCCTGAGCGGGCCTTCGGCGTCCCGAAAGCCTTTGGCTTCAACCGTACGGAAACGGCTTCCCACAGCTTCCGTCTGCGTCCTTTGCGCCAAAAAGCACCGATCCAACAGCGCCGCCGGGAGGCACAGCATGCTGTGCCTCCCGGCGGTATTTGTTCAGATTTTGACAGAGCGTCCGCTCAGTCGAACTCCAGCGCGGTGGAGCGGCGCGGCAGCACCTCGCCGATGATCGCGCTCCACGGTGCAAACGCATGGAGCCGTTCGAGCAGCGCCTCCGCCTCCCGAAGAGGGAGCGCGGCAAGCAGTCCGCCGGAGGTCTGCGGGTCAGCCGCAAGGTCCAGCAGCGCCCGCTGCGCGCCGGGCAGCACGGTGAGCTGCGGCTTCACATAGTCGCGGTTGCGGTAGGCCCCGCCCGGGATAATGCCCATCTCCGCAAGCTCCCGCGCCTGCGGAAGCAGGGGGAGCGCGCCGCCGTGCAGCCGTATCGTCACAGCCGAGCCGACCGCCATTTCATAGCTGTGACCGAGAAGGCCGAAGCCCGTCACATCTGTGCAGGCGTGGACCTGAGCGGACTCGCGTATGGCGGCGCCCGCCCTCGCGTTCAGCTCCGCCATGTGCCGGTAGGCCGCGTCTCTCGCCTCGTCGGAGGCCGCGCCTGCCTTCAGCGCCGTGGTTACGATCCCACAGCCGAGCGGCTTGGTCAGCACCAGCACGTCGCCGGGCTGCGCGCCGATATTTTTCAGGATCCTCTGCGGGTGGACGAAGCCCGTGACGCAAAGCCCGTACTTCGGCTCGTTATCCTGGATTGTGTGTCCGCCGGCGATCACGCAGCCGGCCTCCACAGCCTTGTCGTGTCCGCCCTCCAGAATGGCGCGGATCGTCTCGGGAGAAAGACAGCTCGGAACGCACAGCAGGTTCATCGCAAGCCTCGGCGTGCCGCCCATGGCGTACACGTCGCTGAGCGCGTTGGCGGCGGCGATCTGCCCGAAGAGGTAGGGATCGTCCACAATGGGGGTAAAGAAGTCCACGGTCTCGATCACGGCCGTGTCGTCGCTGACACGGTAAACGCACGCGTCGTCGCTGCTGTCATAGCCGACCAGCAGCCGCGGGTCGGAAAGATTCGGAAGACCCGCAAGAATTTTTGAAAGGGCGCCCGGCCCCAGCTTTGCCGCTCACCCGGCGGCGGAGGTCATCTGCGTCAGTCGAAGCTCTTTATCCATCGTTCCATCCTCCCTTCCGTCGATCGTTCCGGACGCCGTGCGGCGTTCCGCCTTATGTCACGCGGAGGTCAGCTCCCGCACAAGCTCTGCGAAGGAGGAGGCCGCCGCGCTCAAGGTGCTTTTTTTCCGCCGCGCCATATAGATGCTGCGTCTGACGGGCTGCTCGTCCAGCTCGAATTGCAGCAGCCGCCCCGCAGCCACAGCCTCCCTCACGGCGAGCGAGGAGAGGATGGACACGCCCGCGCCCTCGGCGACGAGTCGCTGGAGCACGGCGGGATCGGACACATAGGCGACCGTGCGGATGATCTGCGGGTCGAGCCGAATGGAGCTGAGGTAGTTGTCGATCATTTTCTGTGTGCCGGAGCCGCGCTCACGGAAGATGACCGGCTCGGAAAACAGCTCGCGTCCCGGAACGCCGCGCGCGTGCAGCGCGGCGAAGTGCGGCGTGTTCGGCGCGATCATCACCAGACGGTCCTCGGCGACCGGCTCATAGAGCAGGTTCTGCCGGTCGTCGGCGCTGCCGACGAAGCCGAGCTGTATGTCGCCGTCAAGCAGCAGCCGGTGCACCTCCTCGCTGTTGCCGCAGCGCAGCGTGCAGCGGCAGTCCGGAAAGGCGGAGGAGAAGGCCGCGATAAAGCGCGGCAGAAGGCTTTGCGCCGGGACGGTGGACGCGCCGAGCGGCAGCTTGCGCGCCGTGTCGCCCGCCACGTCGGAGCACAGGGCGCTGCATTTGCCGAGGATCTCCTGCGCATGACGGTAGACCCGCCTGCCGTCGGCGGTAAGCGTCAGGCGGCGCTTCGTTCCCCGGCGGAGCAGGGACGCGTGCAGCGCCTCCTCCAGCGCCTGAACGTTCTCGCTGACGGTGGACTGGGCGAGATAGAGCCTGTCCGCCGCGCCGGTGAAGCTTCCGCACTCCACCACGGCGGCGAAGATCTCAAGCTGACGAAGACTGAAGCTGTGCATGGCCCCTCCTCCCTCGCGCGGCGGCGCGGCTCAGTCGGCCTTCCGAAAGGCGAAGAACCGCTGGCCGAGGTAGTTGAGAATGACGAACAGGCCCATGCCGACAAGCATGGCGCCGTTGTCCTGAATGTAGTCCGGGTAACCGGAGAGCAGCGCGCGCACCGCCGGCTTGGCCGCGCCGTAGGCGATGAGGTAGCACACGGCGATGTTGGCGGCAAAGCGCAGGATGACCCCCACGCTGCGCTTTTTATATTGGAACGTAAAGTACTTGTTGAGAAAATAGCTCAGGATACTGCCGAAAAAGTAGTTTGCGGCGGAAGATACCCAATAGCTCAGGTGCAGGACGTTGTAGAAGACAAACATGATGGCGGTGCCGAAGAGCGTGTTGGCGCATCCGACGAGGATAAAGCGCCAGAATGTTTTGTCCAATTTCATTTTGTGCAAGGGGGCACCTTCTTTATACAGCTATTTTTCCGCGCCGCCGCAGGTTGAGGAGATGATGTAGCGCGGACGGTGCTGGCATTCGACGTAAATTTTTGAGATGTAGAGCCCGATGATGCCGAGGCTTATCATGATGATGCTGAAGCCGAAGAGCAGAATGATGATGACCGTGGTGAAGCCGCTGAGCGCGAGGCCGGAGAACTTCTGGTATAGCGCGATAACGCCGAGCACGACGGAGACGAGCAGCATCGCATAGCCCATGATGGTGACGAGCTGCATCGGGAAGCCGGAGAAGGAGGTGATGTTGGTGACGGCGTACTTCACAAGGGCGGCGGTGCTCCATTTGGACTCACCGGCCGTGCGCTCGCGCACGGAGTAGGAGACGGAGGCCGTCTTGAAGCCGACCCAGAACGACAGCGCGCGGAAGAAGGCGTTCCGCTCCGGCATGCGGTTGATCGTATCGACGACCTTGCGGTCGAGCAGCTTGAAGTCGGAGGAGTTGGACATGTCGAAACCGGCGGCCCTGCTGATGAGCTTATAGAACAGCCCCGCAAGCATCCGGTGGACCGCGCCCTCCTTTCCCCGCTCCTCCTTAACGCCCTCGACGACCTCGTAGCCCTGCTGCCACAGGCGGTACATCTCGACGATCTTCTCCGGCGGGTGCTGGAGATCGCAGTCGATGACGACGCAGCAATCGCCGCGCGCGGTCTCCAGTCCGGCGAGCATCGCCGCCTCCTTGCCGAAATTTCGGCTGAAACACGCGCCCATTACATGCGGGTTCTCCCGCGCGGCCTCGGTGATGCGCTCCCACGTGCGGTCGCGCGAGCCGTCGTCGATGAAGAGCACCTCGTAGGGGATGCCGGCCTTCTCCATGACCTGCGACAGCGTCCGCGCGGCGGTGGAGACGGTCTCCTCCTCGTTATAGGCGGGAACAATAATGGAAAGCATGGCGGTCCTCCTCAATAAAGGGATCAGTCGGAAAGCTTGACGACAAGCACGCCGTCGATCCAACGGATCGAGCCGCTGTCGGGATAGCATGGCATGGCGCGGAACTCCTCCGTCTGCTTCAGCTCGCCCTCCCGCTGCGGACCGGCGAAGCGGAAGTCCGCGCCCAGAAGGTAGGGAAACAGCCACGCGCGGGAATACATGTTGAGCGCGTCGTTTCCGGTGATCACGCCGGTCATGCCGGGGGAGGGGATATAGCCGCCCATGTACGCGCCGCCGATCAGGGCGACGGGTGTGTCGCGCGTATAGCCCTCCTGCAATTCAAGCTTGGCCGCGAGCCGGTTCATGAACGCGTACGCGTTTTCATAGGTAACGTCCATATAGAAGTAGGCGCGGTTGGTGACATAGACAAATTCGTAGGCAAGCGCCGACTGCGAGAGCACGAGCGCGGCGGTCAGCGCGGCGGCGGCGCGGCGTGCGCGCGGCGCGGAGGGACGGCGGATGCGGTCCGCCAGCAGGCACGGCAGAAGCAGCGGGAGCACCTGCGGAAAGATCATGACCTGATGGACCGTCTCCGGCTCGGTCATCACATAGACAAGATTGCTTGCGAGGGGAAGCAGGACCAGCGCGGTCAACGCGGGAAGACACGTGCGCGGTCTGCGGAGCATGCCCCGCTGCGCGGCGACGACTGCCAGCGCAACGGTGGAGAGAAGATACGAGGCGGCGGCGAGGGCCGGGAAGACCCGGTGGTAAATGCCGCCGCTGGAGCGGAAGGTGTCCGTAAACGCGGAGAGCGTCTTTACGAACCGGCGCGCGAGCGCGGCCGGGGTGACCTGCCCCATCGAGCCGATGCCCTGATAGGAGACAAGCTCGGTCCCGGTGACGGCCAGACAGACGCGCAGAATGACAAGGTACAGCGCCAGCCCCAACGCGAGACCGAGCACGCACTTTAGTCCGGCGAAGAAAAACGGACGGTAGCCCGCATAGCGCTCCTCAAGCGCGTCGAGCAGCAGGGCGAGCACCAGCAGCGCCGCCGCCAGCGGAAAATAGGCCTGATAGCAGCCCATCGAAAGCGCCAGACAGACCCCGCCGAGGGCGATCCCCCACGCGCGTCCGCCGTGGATGCAGCATGCGGCGGCGGTCGCCAGAAGCATGGCGAGCAGGTACTGCGCGGAGCAGAACATGTACGCGTAGGTCGAGGCCACGGTGGGAAACGCGGCGCAGCAGGTGACGAAAAGCAGAATGAGAAGCGGATGCCGAAGGCGCAGCAGACGCACGGTCAGCACCATGGAGAGCGCGAAAAACAGCGTGCCGAACAGCGCGTGCAGCCACGAGCTGCTGAAGCCGCCGATCAGCCGGGTGACGGGCTGGAGCAGCCACCGCCCAGAGGAAAGCCCGAACTCGCAGCCGGAGTAAAGCCCGTCCAGATCGTCATGATTGAGAAACTTGTGGGTGAACATATAGAGATGCACCAGCATTGAGACCAGCCACGCCCCGCCGAAAACGGCAAGCTCGAACCGGCCGACCCGCCGCCGCAGCGGAGCAAGAAGACTGTCGAGGGCGCTGTCCGCCCCCGCGCGCGAAGAGGTTGTCATGGCAGTGTGAACGCTCCTTAAAAACGGCTTTTCGAAAGCGGCGCTCTCCGGACGAACGGCCCCGGGGACCGGAAAACGGGACGGAGGCCGCGCCGCATCAAATATGAATATACCCCCGCACGGCGGAAACGCGTCTCTTCCGCCGATTGAGGATACCCTGCATAGTCTATCAAATTGCCGTGGAAAAAGCAATACCCTGACGAAACTTTTGCGCCCGCCGGGACCCGCCCGAAACGCAGACGGCGGAACGCCTTACGCGCTCCGCCGCCGGTCCTGAACGCATCCGGTCTCCGCCGGGTGCGCGGCACTGCCTATTCCTCGCCGCAGCGCGTCTCAGGCTCGCTGCGGTCGGAGTACCAGGAGTAGAGAATGAGGATGGCTCGGTCGTCCGAATCGCCGTCCCCGCCGTTCGAAGGGGGATGCCCCGCGTCGTTTCTGCGTCTGACGCGGCGGAAGTTCACGAATTTCCTGTTTGAACGGTGGGTACATTGATGGTCGGTATCCATACCGGAAGACCTCCTTTATTAAGTGGGAATCCAAAATTTTTGTTGGGACGGCACGTCCTGCCGCACCGCGGAAAAAGCAAAACCGCGGGAGAACCGGTTCCCGGCCCTTCCGCGATTTTGCTTTTACAGTTGTGTCGCATGATCTCGCGCCGCAGCTTGGTTAAAAGTATAACAGAAAGGGCAGAGCATTACTGCCAGCATCATGGGAGAGAGCTTTTCCGTAAACGAAACCGCCCTTTCTACCTGCCTGCGTCAGCGGCAGACCTTGCTGACCCGCTTCGTCGTCTGCGCGACGCCGTTGATCGAGTAGGCCACCGTCAGCGTGTAGGTCTGGCCCGACGTCACGGAGCAGAAGCGGTCAAGCATGACCTGATATTTGTCCGTGTCGCTCCACGAAGCGATCGGGCCGTCGCGCGAGGAGAGCGTCATCGTCACGAAAATCGTGTCGGAGGTGCTGCTGCCGGTGCATGTGGTGGTGCAGTACGCGAGTCCGTCGCTGAAATTCAGAGACAAAGTGCACCCCTCAGCGCGGCGCGGGGCGAGCGCCTGAGCCGAAATGCTCAGCATCAGCACGAGCGCGCCGGCCAGCGCGCAAAATCTTCTAACCATCGTCCTCACCCCCTCTCCGTTCGGCGTTCGGCGGGTCACATCCGCCTTTCACTTATGTAAACGCAGGGGGAGCGGGGAATCTTGCAGATTTGGGGGAAAAAGCGGCTAAATTGTCGGATTGGCCAAAAAGATGCTCTCCGCCATGTGCACAATGTCCTCCATGTCGAGCATGGCGTTGATGGTAAACTTGATGTCCAGCTCCGTATCGAACCAGATAAGGGTGTTGAGATTTTTGTCCGGCTCGTCGGCAAGGAAAAAGTAGCCGTCGAAGCCGAACACCGTTGTGGGAATGACGGTGGAATGCTCCGTGGAAAAGCTGCTTACGGCGCCGTGCCGCATGTAGGAGTAGCTCAGGTCTATAAGGCCGCCGTCCGCGTTCTCATAGATGCGGGAAACTGAGACGGGCCCGAGGGACGACCTCTCCATGTTTTCCGCGTATCCCTCCGGCAGCTCTCCGATCTGGAAGTCCGGAAGGACCAGCGCCTCCCTCTCCTCCGTATAGCGGAAGGAGATGGAATCCCCCCCCCACTCCGTGATCCACTG
>CAKTJA010000045.1 GCA_934567115.1 uncultured Oscillospiraceae bacterium | reverse complement strand
GTGCTTCTCACTGAGTGCACCTGCGTTCTCTCCAACGCCGTCATGCCCGAGCAGTACATCTCCATCGTCGTTCCCGGTCGTATGTATGCCGAGGAATACAGAGAGAAGGGTCTGCACCCGGCTCTCCTCTCCGGTACGCTGGAAAGCGCCGGTACCGTCACCTCCGCCCTCATTCCGTGGAACACCTGCGGCGTGTTTATCTCCAGCACCCTTGATATCAACGCGTGGGGCGCGGGCGGCTATGGCCCGTGGGCTCTGTTCAACTGGCTGATGCCGCTCATCAACTGGCTGTGCGCCCTCATCGGCTGGACGGTCAAGGATATGGACAATAAGCCCTACCGCAAGTCAAAGGCCAAGGCCGACACGATGATGTAACACAAAGGAGCATATTGATGAACGGAAGCATACGGCAATACCCGCTTCTGGAGATCGATCTTGATAAGCTCAAGGATAATCTGGCAGCGCTCGTTGAGCGCTGCCGGATTGCTTCTATCGAGATCGCCGGGGTGGTGAAAGGCTTCACGGCTCTGCCGGAGGTCGCAAAAATCTATACCGAGTGCGGCATTCGCACTCTCGCCTCGTCGCGCACCGAGCAGCTGCGCGCGCTGCGCGACGCGCACATCGACTGCGAGCGCTTCCTCATCCGCGTCCCGATGCTCTCCGAGCTGCGCGAGGTCGCGGAGCTTGCCGACCTGAGCCTTGCAAGCGACGTTAAGGTCCTTCGCGCGCTCAACGCGGAGTGCGCCCGGCAGGGCCGGCGGCACCGGGTCATTCTGATGCTCGACCTCGGCGACCTGCGCGAGGGCTTCTACGACTGCGGCGAGCTGACCGCCGCCGCGCTGGAGGTCGAGCGTGAGCTTCCCTCGCTCGAGCTTGCCGGCGTTGGCACAAATCTGGGCTGCTACGGCTCGGTCGCCGCAACGCCCGAAAAAATGGACGAGCTGACCGCCGCCGCCGAAGCGGTCGAGCGGGCGATCGGCAGAAGGCTGCCCTTCATCTCCGGAGGCGCGTCCACGTCCGTCCATATGGTGCTGGACGGCACGATGCCCCCGCGCGTCAACCAGCTCCGCATCGGCGAGTTCGCGCTGTTCGGCGGAATCTTCGGCTGCTACCCGGACTTCATGCACCGCGACGTTTTCACGCTGCGCATGGAGGTTGTCGAGTGCCGGGACAAGCCGAGCTATCCGCGCGGCGAGCTGACGGTGGACGCTTTCGGGAAAACGCGGACCTATGTCGACCGGGGCATACGCCGCCGGGCGCTGTGCGCGGCGGGCCGCGTGGACTATGGCGACCCCTCGGACCTGCGGCCCCGTCTCGCGGGCGTGGAGGTCCTCGGCGCATCCTCGGACCACACCATTCTCGACGTTGAGGACGCCGGGGACGCGGTAACGACCGGCAGCGTCCTGGACTTCGACGTGAGCTACGGCTCCGTCGTCTACCTCACCAACACGGAAAGTGTGCGGGTCGTCTGCCGCAGGGGCGGCGTTTCGTACGATGCGCACGGCTGCGGAGCGTCCGTTTGAATTTTTGCCTTGACTGGCCCGCCCCGGCATGATAGCCTATAAAAAGCGCGGTCCGCAAGGGACCGCAATTCGTCGAAAGGGCGGGTCGCTGATGACTGACAAAGCAGAATATGTCCCGGCCAGGCGGTACGGCTGGCAGCTTGCGCTGCTTGCCGCGCTGTTTCTCGCCGTCTTTCTCGCGGCGTTTGCCGTCGGCCGCTATTCCGTCGGGGTCGGCAAAACCGTCTGCATCCTGCTCGACGGGGCGCTGCGCGGCGTCTCCGGCTTTCTCAGTCGGCTGTTCTCCGCCGACGTCACATGGGGCCTCCCCGTGTTCTGGACGGGTCCGGAGGCGGCGGTCGTGCTCAACGTGCGGCTCCCGCGCATTCTGTCCGCCGCGCTCATCGGCGCGGCGCTGAGCGTCGCGGGCGTTTCCTATCAGGGGATGTTCCGCAACCCGATGGTCTCGCCCGATCTGCTCGGCGCGTCCACCGGCGCGGGCTTCGGCGCGGCGCTGGCGATCCTGTGCTCCGCCGGTTATTTCGGCATCACATGCAGCGCGTTTCTTTTCGGACTGCTCGCCGTCCTGCTCGCCTATCTGATCGGCCGCGTCAGCCGCATGGACCAGACGCTTTCGATGGTGCTCGCCGGCATGATGATCTCCTCGCTCTTCACCGCCGGGACCTCGCTGATAAAGCTTGTCGCCGATACGGACAACCAGCTGCCCGCCATCACCTACTGGCTGATGGGGTCGCTGACAAGCGTGAGCGGGCGCGACGTGCGCTTCGCCGCGCTTCCGATCCTCGCCGGGCTTGCGCCGCTTCTTCTGCTGCGCTGGCGCGTCAATCTGCTGACGCTCAGCGAGGCGGAGGCCCGCAGCATGGGCGTGGACACGCGGCGGCTCCGGCGGCTCGTGATCCTCTGCGCCACGCTGATGACGGCCTCGAGCGTCGCCATCAGCGGCATGATCGGCTGGGTGGGGCTTGTGGTCCCGCACCTGTGCCGCATGCTTTTCGGCTGCGACTACCGCCGCCTTCTGCCGTCGTGCGCGATGCTCGGCGCGGCGTTTTTGATCCTTGTGGACACGCTGGCCCGGACGATGACCACCTCGGAGATCCCGCTCGGCATTCTCACCTCCTTTGTCGGCGCGCCGGTGTTTCTCTATCTCATTTTGTCGGGAGGAAAGGCAAATGGCAATTGAGGCTCGCGCGCTCTCTTTTTCCTACGGCGGAAAGCCCGTGCTCCGCGACGTGTCCTTCTCCGCGTCGGACGGCGAGGTCATTGCCCTTCTGGGACCGAACGGCGTGGGGAAATCGACGCTGTTCCGCTGTCTGCTCGGCTTTCTCAAGCCCAGCGGCGGAATCGTTCTCGTCGGGGGCCGCCCCATCGACGGCTATACGAGCCGTGCGCTGGCGCGCGAGATCGCGTATATCCCGCAGTCGTACTCGCCCGCGTTCAACTATACGGTGCGCGAGAGCGTCCTCATGGGCGTGACCGCCCGGCTCGGCGCGCTGGAGGTCCCCTCGGCGGAGCAGCACGCGCTGGTAGATGGGACGCTCGCGCAGCTCGGCATTGCCCAACTCGCGGAGCGCGGGAGCCGTCAGATCAGCGGCGGCGAGCGTCAGCTGATGCTCATCGCCCGCGCGCTCGTGCAGAACGCGAGGACCCTTCTCATGGACGAGCCGACGGCAAGCCTTGATTACGGCAACAGCTTCCGCGTCATGGACCGCGTCAGCCGTCTTGGCGCGTCCGGATACACGGTCATTTTTTCAAGCCACGACCCGAATCAGGCGTTCCGCTTCGCCACGCGCGTGCTGGCGATGAAGGACGGGACGCTGCTCGCCGACGGGCCGCCGGCGGAGGTGCTGACCTCCGCCGTTCTCTCCGCGCTCTACGGCGCCGATGTGGCGGTGCGCAGCGTGGAGATCGACGGGAAGCGGCACACGGTCTCGATCCCGTATCAGGCGTAAACTCCCATTGTCGAACGTCTCTTTTTCCGCATCGGCACATAAGCTTTTGCAAAGGAGGCGTCGTCATGCCAAAAATATATCTCAGTCCGTCCACGCAGGAGGGGAATCCTTATATCACCGGCAGCGGCAGCGAGGAGTACAACATGAATCTTCTCGCCGACGCGCTTGAGCCGTACCTTTACTCCAACGGGATCCGGTTTGTGCGCAACACACCGGACATGACCGCCGCCAGCTCCATCGCTCAGGCGAACCGGATCGGCGGCTTCGACTTCTATCTGGCGCTGCACTCCAACGCCGCCCCGCCCAGCAACGCCGGGAACGCGCGCGGGATCATCGCCTTTTACTATCCGGGAAGCAGCTCCGGAGAGCGGGCAGCGGAGCTTTTTGCCGAAAATCTCCGCATGATCTATCCGCTGCCCGACCTTGTCAGGACCTCGCCAACCACCACGCTCGGCGAGGTGCGCCGCTCCGCCTTCCCCGCGAATCTTCTGGAGATCGGCTATCACGACAACTACGCCGACGCGGTCTGGGTCGAAAACAACATGAACCAGATCGCGCAAAGTCTGGCCCGCGCCCTGACGGAGTTTTTCGGCCTGCCGTTCATCTACCCGCAGCCGGTCGTACAGGGCGTGGTCGCCACAAGCGGCACCCCGCTGCGGCTCCGCGCCTACCCGAGCGCGTCCGGTGAAACGCTTGCGCTGATGCCGAACGGCGCCGCCGTCACGGTTTACGGCACATGGCAGGGCTGGAACGTGGTGCACTACAACGATCAGGTCGGCTACGCCGCCGAGGCCTACATCCGCAGCTGACACGGCGCGGCCCGTCGTATTGACACATGTGGTATAATAATTGCGATGCAATTATTATACCTTGATTTCAGCCGCTTTTCTCGTCCGCCATGCGGACAGCCGAAAAGCATGGCGGATATACCGCTCCGCTGACGCCGCGCAGCGTCGGCTTCGCATGACGGTTCGCGGGAGGGCCCGCCCGGGAACGTTCCCGCGCCGCCGGTCTTGCCGTTTATACTATGCCGGTCCCGCCGGTCGAAAAATACAGAACAGAGGACAGCTTATGGAATTTACGCAGGGCGTGCGCTTTGATTCGCTCGGACTGACGCCGGAGGTCGCACGCGCATTGAGCAAAAAGAACATCGAATGGTCCACCCCCGTGCAGGCGGGCTGCATCCCGCCCATGCGCGAGTGGCGCGACGTTATCGCCAAGGCTCCCACCGGCACGGGAAAGACCTACTCCTTCGGCATCCCCATCATCGAGCACATCTCCCCCGAAAGTGAGGAGACGCAGGCGGTCATTCTCGCCCCCACACGGGAGCTTGCCATGCAGATCACGGCGGAGCTGCGCGAGCTTGCCGTGTTCCTCTCCGGGATCCGCATCGTGTGTCTCTACGGCGGCGCGCCGATCGGCAGACAGATCGAGGCGCTCAAGAAAAAGCCGCAGATCATCGTTGCGACGCCCGGACGGCTCTCCGATCATATGAAGCGCCGCACCGTCCGTCTTGACGGGGTGCAGACGGTGGTCCTCGACGAGGCGGACCGCATGCTCGACATGGGCTTTGTACACGACGTGACCCGCATTCTTGACAAGATCCCGTCGCGCCGCAACCTCGGCATGTTCTCCGCGACCATCTCACGCGAGGTGATGGATATCAGCTGGGTCTATCAGCGCGACCCGGAGGAGATCACCGTCAAGGCCGACGAGCAGAACAAGCCCGATATCCTGCAATACGCCGTGACCGTTGAGCAGACCGACAAGGTCGCCGCGATCGCCCGCATCATCCGTCAGGAGAAGCTTGAGCGGGTGATGGTGTTCTGCAACACCAAGGGCATGGTCGAGCGGCTGACCAAGTACCTTGAGATGGAAGGGCTTGACGCCGCGTGCATCCACGGCGACATTCCGCAGAAAAAGCGCGAGCAGGTCATGGCCCGCTTCCGGCGCGGCGAGCTTCCGGTCTTTGTCGCCACAGACGTTGCCGCGCGCGGCATCGACGTGGACGACGTGGACGCAGTGTTCAACTACGACGTGCCGCAGGAGAACGAGTACTACGTTCACCGCATCGGCCGTACCGGACGCGCAAAGCGCCACGGCGCCGCCTACACGCTTGTGGCCGACTATCCCAGCCGCATGCGCCTTGACACGATCGCCCGCTTCACCGGCAACGACGTCAAGCCCGCGCACTTTGAAAACGGTGCGCTGACGGTCGATGCAAAATGATAACAAACTGTAACATTTTACCCTGCTTGCCTTTACAAGCGGGGTAATTTTTTATATAATGTGAGGCGTTGACATAATTCGTGCGGCGAACGCCGCCTGTGAATAGAGGAAAGAGGAGACGCTTCCCATGAGATCGACCCGACGAATGCTGAGCCTGCTGCTTGCCGTTTTTCTGCTTGCGGCGCTTCTTGCCGGCTGCAAAAAATCAGAGGAGGACCCCGAACTCCGTACGCTGTCCGTCTCAGTCTGCGGACCGCTGGAAACGCTCGACCCCGCCATGAACACCGGCGCGGGCGCGGAAAGCGTGCTCTCCGCGCTTTTTGAGGGACTGATGCGCATGCGGGACGACGGCAGCGGCGGAGCCGCCGCGGCCGCCGGTGTTGCAAAGGAATATCTGGAGGAGAAAAATTACGATGACACGGTAACCTACACGTTCACGCTGCGCTCCGCCGCCCGCTGGTCGGACGGCAGACGCGTGAGCGCGGAGGACTTCGTATACGCATGGCAGCGCCTTGTCGATCCCGCGACGGATTCGCCGAATGCGGAGCTTCTGCGCATGGTCTCCGGCTATGACGAGGTGCGCAAAACCGGCGACGTGTCCGCGCTCGGCGTTCGTGCCGACGGTGACAGCACCTTCATCGTCACGCTCAGCGAGCCGTGCGCCTACTTTATCCGCAGCGTCTGCACCGCCCCCGCCGCCGCGCCGCTGCGCCGCGATCTGGTCGAAAGCGGCGAAGACTGGGCCTCCACCGCCGCCATCGTGACCAACGGCGCTTTCCGCGTTGAGACGTGGGTGAAGAGCGCCCGGCTTCAGCTGGCGCGCAATGAGGAGTATTACGAGAGCCGCCTGATCGTTCCGGACATGCTATGCTTCCGCCTCGATCTGGACGAGCAGACCGGCTATGACGCGCTGCTTGCCGGTGAGCTGGATTACGTCTCCTCCCTTCCCTATGCGGCGGCGGAGGCTCTGGCTGAGGACGAAAGCCGGCAGCCGCAGCCGCTCGCCCGGACGCAGTGCGTGCTTTACAACCATTTGACCGACGCGTTCTCCGACGCGCAGGTGCGCAGGGCCTTCGAGCTTGCGCTCGACCGCGCTTCGATTTCCTCATGGGCCGGGGCTGCGGCCTCCGCCGCGACCGGCTGCGTTCCGGAGGGCGTGAGCGGCGTGACCGGAGAGGAGAGCTTCCGGACCGCCGGCGGGACGCTGTGCGCGGTGGATGAGGAGGGCTTTGCCGAACGCAGCACGGAGGCCGCAAGGCTGCTCGCCGCCGCCGGACACTATCAGGGCGCCGGGCTTGACGGTCTGCGTCTCCTCTTTGTGGACGGAGAGGCGGAGCGCGCGACGGCGGCGGCGCTTCGCGGCATGTGGAAAAACGCGCTCGGCGTTGAGGTCGAGCTTGTAGACGTCCCCTCAGATGAGTTCTCCGAGCGGCTGTCCTCCGGGGATTTTGACCTTGCGCTGACGACCTTTTCCGCCCGCTGCGACGATGCGATGGAATTTCTTCTGCCGTTCTGCGGCACGTCCGCCGACAACGTCAGCGGCTATCGCAACGACACCTTTGACCTGCTGATCGGCGTAGCCGCCTCCACTGGCGACGAAAACGCGCGCGCCGCGTTTCTGCACGACGCGGAGTCGATGCTGCTTGACGACTGCGCCGTTTCGCCGCTCACCTTTTCGAGGTCCTCCGCCCTGCTCCGCGACGGGCTTCGCGGTCTGGGGCAGGACTGTCTCGGACGCAGCTACTTCTTCAACGTCTCCGAAGCGGGCTGACGCGCCGGGACGCTTCCCAGCTAAGGAGGGCACCTTTCGGGGAGGCGCGGAAGTTGCTGCAATACCGTTCAAATAAGAACCGTGGTATTATGCCGCGGTTCTTGATTTTTGCGCTTTTGATGGCTTTTGCGGCAATTTGCAGAAAATCGGTTGTTATTGTTTAGTTTTTGGGAGAAATGCTTAACCGACGGCATCGTGCTGCGGTTTTTAATTTTCGGCTGGTTTCACAACAGTTTGCGTGTAATCTTCCGCTAATTTTCGTGTATTTTGGCGGGAAACGCCTAATTGAATGATAATGACAGAGGACCGGGCTGAACGACCCGGTCCTCTGTCATTGCGGCATTCTTGAGAAAAATTTCACGCTTTTCCAAACAGCCGCGGACGGCTGTTATTCCATCGAAATGATATAGTAGTACACCGGCTGACCGCCGCTGACCACATTGACCTCCGCGCCGCCGCAGCGCTTGGAGAACAGCTCCCCAGCCGCCGCAGCGTCTTCCTCGCTCACATCCGCGCCGTAGAAAAGATTGATAAACTCCGCGCCGCGCGTCTCCGCCTCCTCCGCAAGCTTGGAGAGCACCGCGCCGATGCTGACGTCCGTGCCGAAAAGCTTCCCCTCCAGCAGCGCCAGATAGTCCCCCTCGCGGATGGCGAAGCCGTCAAACTCGCTGTTGCGCGCCGCGTAGGTGACCTGCGCAGTGGTCACGGCAGAGGCGGCGGCGGTCATCGCCTGCTCGATCGCAGCCGCGTCCGTCTCGTCGGGATCGACCGCCATCATCGCACCGATCCCCTGCGGCACCGTCGCCGTCGGGATCACGATAATATGCCGGTCGCTCAGCCCCGCGCACTGCTGCGCGGCCATCACGATATTCTTGTTGTTCGGCAGAACGAACACCGTATCCGCCGCTATCTTCTCGATCTCGGTGAGGATGCTCTCCGTCGAGGGGTTCATGGTCTGCCCGCCGCTGACGATCCCGTCTACGCCGAGGTCCGTAAAAACGGTGGCAAGACCGTCGCCCGCGCACACGGCCAGAAAGCCGAAGGGCTTCCGCTCTCCCGAAACGGGGGCCTGACCCTCCTGCTCATGCTCTTCCTCAAGGTCGTCGGTGCTCTGCGCCTTGCGGCCGGCGGCAAGATCCTCCGCCTGCGTACGCATATTCTCGATCTTGGCAAGCTCCAGCGTGCCGTACTTCTGCGCCTCGTTCAGCGCGTCGCCCGGCGTATCGGTGTGAACGTGGACCTTGAAGGCCTCGTCGTCCTCGCCGATCACAAGGCTGTCGCCAATGCTGTTCAGGTACTCGCGCAGCGGCTCGATCGACGCGCCGGAGGTCTTGCGGACAATGAAAACCGTGTCGAACGCGAAGGTGATGTCCTCGTCGCCCAGCGAGGCAAAGTCCGCCCTGTCGCGCGTCGGACGATCCGCCTCGTGCTCGGGCATCGCCTCGCCGCGCAGCGCGCCGAGCATGCCGCGCAGAATGACGAGAAAGCCCTTGCCGCCCGCATCGACGACCCCCGCCTTCTTCAGGACCGGATTCATGTTCACGGTCTCGCGCAGCGTCTCTTCCCCCTGCGCGATGGCCTGCTCTATCACGTACTCCACGCTGTTCCGCTCTTCGCTGGCGGCCATCGCACGGTCGGCGGCCAGACGCGAAACTGTGAGGATCGTGCCCTCGGCGGGCTTCATCACGGCATTGTACGCCGCGCTGACCCCCTCCTGCATGGCTGCGGCAAACGCCTCTCCGTCTGCCGTGACGCAGCCCTTGAGCCCCTTGGAT